>CADCUO010000138.1 GCA_902805915.1 uncultured Propionibacteriaceae bacterium
GAGCTGGCGGAGTGGTCGTGCCACCGACGCGGCTGTACGGGCGGGATGGGGATGTCGCCGCCTTGGCCAGCCTGATTCGCGCCGGTACCTGCCGACTGGTCACCTTGACCGGGCCTGGTGGAGTCGGTAAGACCCGGCTGGCCGCGGCACTGTCCGAGGAGCTTGCTGCTGAGTATCCCGATGGAATCATCCAGGTGGGGTTGGCGTCGGTGGTCGATCCCAGCGGGGTCGTGGACGCCATCGGGCGCGCTCTCGGTCTGGCCAGTAACGGACCCGATGCCCTTGATGTGGTCGCTGCCCAGCTGTGTTCCCTTCGTTCCCTTCTGGTGCTGGACAACTTCGAGCATCTGCTGAGCGCCGCAGGTGACGTCGCGGGCCTGGTGTCAATGTGCCCCAAGGTCACTGTGCTGGTTTCCAGCCGCTCGCCGCTGCGGGTACGCGGGGAGGTCGAGTACGCCGTCGGTCCGCTGGCTCTGCCGGTACGCGAGGTCACCACCGCTCGTGACCTCGCCGTGTCACCGTCGGGTGCGCTGCTGCTCGACCGCGCCCGCGCGGTCGCACCCGCGATGGAGCTGACGCCCGACAACGTCCGAGCACTAGGAACCCTCTGCCAGCGGCTGGCAGGGATTCCCCTGGCCATCGAGCTGGCCACAGCTCGGCTCCGAGTGCTGAGCCCGCAGGACCTGCTGGATCGTCTCGACGATGTCACCTCCGTCCCCGGCGTACGAGACCTTCCCCAACGACAGCAGACAATGCGGGCCACACTTGACTGGAGCTACGGACTGCTCTCGCCTGACCAGCAGGCACTGTTCACGGTACTCGGGGTGTTTCGTGGCGGAGCCACGCTGGAAGCCGTCGAGGAGGTCGCGGCCGGTAGCGCGGACATCCCCACCGCACAGACGTTGGAGCTGCTCGAGCTGCTGGTTGAGCACTCGATGGTGACAGTACGACCAGGCGATGACGGCCGCTACCGCTACACGATGCTGGAACCGGTCGCCCAGTACGCGCGGAGCCGGCTGGTCGGTGAGCTGGCGGTCCGGGCGGTTCGCGCCCACGCGAAGGTCTATCTTGCGCTGGCTGAGAAGGCTGCCATCGGCTACGCGCACTGGGACCAGGTGCAGTGGCTGGCTCGCATCCAAGCTGAGGAGCCAAACATCCTGGCAGCCATCGACCGTACGCTCGACGGCGCGGACCCAGAGACCGCTGGTCGGATTATCTGGGCCATGTGGTTGTACTGGTGGCTACGTGGCCAGCTCACCATCGGTCGTCGCCGTGCCGAACAGTGTCTGAACTGCTCGCTTCCGCCGGCGCTGGAAGGTCGAGTACACCTCGCCGCCGCGACCATGAGCTATGCGGCGGGTGACGTGGCTGCTAGCTCCGACCACTGGGCCGAGGCGTTCCGCCTGGGCGCCGAGAGGCGTGACGCAGAGCTTGCCTGCAAGGGAAGAGCGGGAATGGGACTGGCCGCTCTGGCCGCCCACCGTCTCGACATCGCGGCGGAGCACTTCCGGGAGTCGCTGCCCCTCAGCGTCGAAGCCGGCGCGGAGGGTGTGTGGCTAAGGTCGCTCTCCCACGTCTGGCTTGGCACCGTCCTGCTGCTGCGGGGGGATCCACCGGGCGCCGTAGCCGAGATCGAGCAAGGACTGCAGCTTGCTCGACAGCGCGGTGACCGGCTGTCCACCTACGTCGCTTTGTACAACCTCTCCCAGGCTGCCATCGCCAACGGCGACCACGCCCTAGCGCGGACCCATCTCGAGGAAGGCATTGCGCTGTCGGACCAGACCGAGGATCTGGCGAACCTGGCGTACTTCTTGGAGACCCTCGCCGTCGTCGAGGCCGCAGCCGACGCCCCGCACCGAGTCGCTGTCCTGCTCGGCGCAGCCCGGTTCCTCCGAGAGACGGTGGGAGCGGATGTGTACGCCTACTACCTGCCGGACGAGTCGCTGCAGGCGGCTGCTGAGGAGGCGGCGCGTACCGCCTTGGGAAAGGACGCGTACGACGACGCGGTGGACGCCGGTCGTGCCCTCCAGCCATCGGACGCGGTCCGGTTCGCCCTCGGTGCCGACCTCGCGCTCAGCCAGAACGCCGGCTGCGACGACCGAGGTGGGTAAGTGGGATTGCTTGCGTGGGCCCGGAGCCCGGCCGGGTGTGTCAACTGTGCGACGAGTGTTTGGGTCAGTGTGTATAGCCGTGCAGCCCAACATGTACCAGGCTGAGGTCTGGCACAGCTATCGCGCAGCGCCGGTTGCTGCAGGCAGGCGACGCGCGTGGTCCGGTCCGGTCACGCCAAACAATCAACAGCAGGCAAACAACGGGGGGAGAAAGAAGTGGCACCACGACAGGTCCGAGACCTGGTTCCCATCGGACGCACGACGGCTGACGACACAGCCGCGGTGTCCCATCTAGTCAGGCGGTTTGCAGCCCTGATCGCGGCTGCTGTCATGGCTGTGGTGGTCCCTGCGGTCGCCACGCCGACGCCGGCTGCGGCAGCGAGCTGCACTGCTGGTACCGGCCCGTACCAAGCTCAGGTGGAGGCGTACCTCAAGCTGCCTGTCGACGGCCGCAACAGCTACAGCGACTGCGTCGCCATCCGGGCTTGGCAGGTAAAGAACGACATCGTCCCGGCAGCGGGTTACGCCGGGTCACTGACGAACATGGTCGTCACACATAAGAAGCTCGCTCGCAGCCGGGCCTCGATGTGTCCTGCGCTGTCCCGCGTCGTGTGCGTCGATCTCACCAGCCAGATGATGTGGATCGCGGAAAGCGGCAAGCGCGTCTGGGGTCCGTACGCGATCCGCTCCGGGCGGGACGGCTACGAGACCCGAACCACCACGAACCGTGGCGGTGACTGCCGCAGCAAGTACTCCACCGGATCGGCGGACTACTGCAAGATCTTCTGGCGGCACCGGGACCACTACAACGACACCGGGGACCACATGCCTTACAGCATGTTCTTCGACGGCGGTGAAGCCTTCCACACCTACAAGGAACGCTATATCTACAACCCGCTTGGATCGCACGGTTGCATCCACATGCTGCCGAGCAAGGCCCAATGGCTATGGGACCAGATGCCCAACGGCACGAAGATATTCATCTTCGGGCGCAAGCCGGGTACGTGATTTAACCCGCGCGGGCTGCGCTGGCGGGTGAGCCGAGGTCATTCAGAAACAGGGTGGCCCACCGGTCGATGTCGTTCTCGAACACCTGCCGGCGCAGCATGCGCATTCGACGGATCTTCGAGCGCGGCGAGTCGTTCATTGCCTGCAGCAGTTGGGCCTTCATCCCGTCGATGTCGTAGGGGTTGACCAGATATGCCTGACGGAGTTCTTTGGCGGCGCCGGCGAACTCGCTCAGTACCAGCGCGCCGTCCTCGTCGGTGCGGCACGCCACGTACTCCTTGGCGACCAGGTTCATGCCGTCTCGCAGCGGCGTCACCACCATCACGTCGGCTGCCCGATACAGCGCCGCCATCTCCTCCTTCGGGTAGGAGGAGTGCAGGTAGGTGATCGGTGGCCGACCGATCCGGCCGATGTCACCGTTGAAGCGTCCGACGAGCCGGTCGATGTCGTCGCGCAGCCTCCGGTAATGGTCGACGCGCTCCCGCGACGGTGTCGCCACCTGGACGAAGACGGCCTCCTCCGGATCGATGGTGCCGTCCGACACGAGCTCGCCGAAGGCCTGGACCCGCTCGGGCAGCCCCTTGGTGTAGTCGAGACGGTCGACGCCAAGAAAGACGTACTTCGGGTCACCGAGATCACGCCGGATCTCCTCGGCCCGCGCCACCGTAGCTGGGGCGTTGGCGAGGTCCGCCATCCCCTGGGTGTCGATGGAAATGGGATAGGCACGGGCTGTCACCGTCCGGCCGCCCGGCATGCTGATCCGCTCCCGATGGGTGGGGTACTGCAGCCGCTGACGGACCAGCCGGAGGAAGTTTTGGGCGCCACCGGGCAGCTGGAACCCGACCAGATCTGCACCGAGCAGGCCCTCGAGGATCTGGTTGCGCCAGGGAAGCTGCTGGTAGAGCTCGGTGGGTGGGAACGGGATGTGCAGAAAGAACCCGATCTTGAGATCGGGGCGCTGAGCCCGGAGCATCTGTGGCACCAGCTGCAACTGGTAGTCCTGCACCCAGACGACAGCGCCCTGCTCGGCCACCGTAGCGGTCAGGTCGGCGAAGCGCTGGTTTACCGTGACATAGCTGTCCCACCATTCGCGGTGGAACTCCGGATGGGCGACCACGTCGTGGTACAGCGGCCACAGTGTCGCGTTGGAGAAGCCTTCGTAGTACTCCTCGACTTCTTGGGAGGACAGCGCCACCGGCATCAGCTGGATACCGGCATCCACAAA
Organism: uncultured Propionibacteriaceae bacterium; assembly: GCA_902805915.1. Lineage (GTDB taxonomy): Bacteria > Actinomycetota > Actinomycetes > Propionibacteriales > Propionibacteriaceae > Microlunatus. Next base: position 4,345 of record CADCUO010000138.1, read on the forward strand.
AGGTTCGAGCTCCTCATCGGCAGCCCCGTGCCAGCCCACCCATGCTCCGTGGTTCTTACGCATCACCGGTTGCAGGGCCGTCACCAGGCCGCCGGGCGACGTACGCCAGTCCGTGCTTCCGTCCTCCAGCTGGATCCGGTCGACGGGCAGGCGGTTGGCCACCACCACGAACGGCGCGGTGGGAACGGCAGATGTGGCGGCGGGCGATGAGCTCATGGGTGCTGGGCCTCCGTTAGGTGCAGGTCTTCGACCCTAACCTGAAACGCCCATGGCCGCCCGCCCGGCCACTGCCGCGGAGCCGGTTGGTGCATTGACCGGCCCATCTGAGAAAGTCTGGGTATGGATGCCACCGGGCCTGTGTCAGATTCAGGCGTTGCTGCGATGCAGGCGATCATGGAACGCCCCCAGGACACGCTGATCGGCGTCGACTTCGACGGCACCCTGGCTCCCATCATCGACGACCCGGACCGGGCGTACGCCCATCCGGCAGCGGTTGCTGCACTCGGTCGGCTGGGAGCAAGCGTTGCGGCGGTGGTGGTGATCACCGGACGGCCGGCGGAGACGGCAGTAAGGCTCGGTGGGTTCCGCGGAGTGCCCGGGTTGACGTCCATGGTTGTGCTCGGTCAGTACGGCGTTGAGCGCTGGGATGCCGATACCGACAAGTTCTCGATCCCGCCGGAGCCTGAGGCCATGGCGGTTGTCTCCGACGAGTTGCCGGGCATCTTTGCAGAGCTCGGGCTGACGGGGGTGCGGGTGGAGCACAAGGGCCGGGCCATCGGGGTGCATACCCGAGAACTGGGGGACTCCACGGCAGCGTTCGACCAGCTGGCTGAACCGTTGGGTGAGCTCGCGGCTCGACATGGGCTCTTGATTGAACCCGGGAAGAACGTCCTGGAGATTCGGGCACCCGGCATCGACAAGGGCGAGGCGCTGCGCAACATCGTGGCGGAGACGGGGGCTCGCCAGGTGATCTTCGCCGGTGATGATCTGGGTGACCTGCCGGCGTTCCGTGCGGTGGAGGAGCTGCGGACTGAGGGGGTGGCAGGCCTGCTGGTCTGCTCGGCATCGCACGAAGAGGATGCGCTCACGCAGGCCTCCGACCTGATCGTGGAC
>CADCUO010000139.1 GCA_902805915.1 uncultured Propionibacteriaceae bacterium
ACTACCAGGGGACGGGGAACCAAGAACGCCGGTCGGAGTCCCCGAGGAGCCCGATCGGCGGACCGGCATCCGCGCGCGCATCGATGTGCATCACCGGCTGCCCTTGAAGGTCCTCGACACGGCGCCGCCGCGCCGGAGTCCTCGACCTTGTCGACCCAGGGCACGGCCACCCTCCTGCTGCACAGGGGTGTCTCCTTGATCGCTGTTCGATCCGAAGTTATCCACAGGTGAGACATGAAGTGAGGCGGCCGATGAGGCCTGGGTTCGACCGTGAGCGCACAACGCGTCTCACGGGAGGACAAAGTGATGGGTCCACTGGAACACCTCGACGTCACGGCTAGCGAGCTCGGTGAGCTGGTACAGGGTGCGGTCTGGCAGCGCTGGGTAGCAGCTGAACCTGCCCTTGCGGCACTAGCTTCGTTGTTCGATCTCCGGCAGCTGCGCGGTCCCGAAGCGGACCAGCTTCTGGGAGCGCTGGTGAGGCTGGCAGCCAAGGACGGTTGGGACGACGAGCTCGCCGCAAGGGCGGTAGCCCGCCAGCTGGCGGGCGAGGCGATCGCAATCGCTATCGAGCTGCGGGATCTGGGTCCGGACGTCGACCAGGTCGTCCTGGCGTCGCTGTGGATGGAGATCCGCTGCTTCCCATGGAGGAACCGGACGCGGGCCTACGCAACGAGCCTGCGGCGCACGACGAAGCGATCCGCCTTGCAGCACCTGCGATACACCCCGGCTGAGCGAACAAGACTCGTCCTGAAGCCGCCGGAGGACTTTTCCGAGCGGTCCCTCATCGGGATGCCGAGCCTGCCGGACGGCGCAACGGCGGCGCAGTCGCGGGCCGAGCTGACGGAGTACCTGGAATGGTGCGTCGGCGCTGGCTGGATCACCGGCAGGGACGCGGCCCTCACGCTCGAGCTCGTTGCTGCCGGCTGGCAGACGGCCGACAGGGGCACGCTCAGGCTCAAGCGTGGGGTGTGCTCCATGCACGCCGTGGAAGTCGTCGCGCAACGGCGTGGCGTGTGCGCCAAGACCATCGTCCGGGAGCGGGATCGAGTCCTAAGCCAGCTTCGTGAGGCAGCGGGCCACTACTTCCGCGAGGTCGCCTGATGACGCGTGTCCACGAGCCGCCCGACCGGGTGCCTACGTGGCGCATGGACACGACCGAGCGCACGGACGGGCTCTTGCTTAACGGATCCGATCCCGAATGGGTGGCAGACCTGCTTGACACGATGGCCGAAGGTGACCACGACGCCACCGCCGAGGCGCTGGAAGGGCTGGCACGGCGGCTCCGGAAGGCGGCGAAGGCCAAGCACATGCTCGGGCAAGTCCCTGCCGCGTCGATCTGTCTCGCGTTCGAGCTGCGTCAGAGCCGGGCTAAGGCGACGCGGTGTCCCTGACCGTCGCGCGGGAGGCGGCGTCAATCGTGCTCGTGCCGCTGATCGCGAACGTCTGCCCGAAGGCGCCACCGGGGTTGGGGACCTGGGACGACCAAATCCTCGCGTGGGTGAAGTGGGGCACCCTGGCGTTGATCGCCATCGCGGGGTTTGTCTCTATCGGCGCCATCGTGCTCAGCCGGGTGTTCGCGCACCCCCACGGTTCGCGGTACGGCGCGATGGGCCTGGCCATCACGGTGCTGTCAGCGATCCTCTTCGTCTCGATCTACGCGATCATCACAGGCATCACCGGCAAGGGATGCTGAGCATGCGCCGCAGCCGTGAACGAAAGCCGGCTCCCGAGTGGGGCCGGCGCAAGCTGCTGGCCCTCCTATTCGCGGGCGCTGGCGGTGTCCTCGCCGCGGTGGTGGGCCTCGGCTTGGCGGTGTACTACTCGGTGCTCGCGGGACCTGACGACCCGACCCAAGCATCAGCAGTCGGCGACGAGGCACCTAACCCTGCGGTCACCCAGCTCGACCAGTCGGTCGCTCGTCCCGGTCCGCTGACGACGAAAAAGTTCGACGCCATCCTCCTGCCGACCCCGACCAGTCTGGGACCGGCAGGGGTGTCCAGCGGCTTTCCCCGTACGGCGGAGGGCGCGCTCGCGCAGCTCGCCGCGATCGACCAGCACGTCCTGCAGTCGGCCTCGGTCTCCACAGCCCAGGTCGTCGTCGGCGCCTGGGCGATGCCGGGCGGGCCGACGCCGGAGTCGTGGTCCGGTGTTCATGCAGTCGCATCCCTGCTCACCTCCGCAGGGCTCACCAGCGATGGCGCCGGGCGCCTGGTCGTGTCGGCGTCCCCGAAGCTCGGCCTCATCCGAGCAGAGGCAGGCGACCGCAGCGTCGTGGTCTGCGTGGACTTTGTCGTGACGGCGACCATGACCAAGACGGCGAGCATCGCCGCGGCTGACTGCCAGCGCATGGTGTGGGCAGGTGGACGATGGATGATCGGCGCCGGACCGGAACCGGCGCAGGCGCCATCGGTGTGGCCGGGCACCGACGCTGCCCTGCACGCCGGGTTCAAGGTGCTGCGCGATGAGTGACTTCCTCATCGCCTGGTTCACCCTCAACCCGCTGGAGTGGCTCGGCGCCGCTGCCTCCGAAGCGGTGGGGGAGGCGTGGACGGCCGCCATGGTGGCCTCCTGGTCCTCGGGCACTTGGGTGCTCGGCACGGCCTTCAACGGCGTCGACGCCACCACGACACCCGATCTGTCCACCGGCGGCCCCATGGGCGCGGTGTATCCGTACACGTTCGGCATCGGCCTCACCGTCGCCCTCATCATGGGGTTCACCCAGATCGGCGCAGCGGCGTACCGGCGCGACGGCCAGTCCCTTGCCCGGCTTCTCATCGGCGTGGTGCAGTTCGGCGCAGTGTGGTTGGGGTACGTCGGGATCGACGCCGCTCTCGTCACCGCCGCGAGCGGCCTGACGCACGGATTGCTGCAGGGACTACTCGGGATCGACTCGTTCTCTCACTACCGGCCTGGAGCGGACTGGCCGCGTGAGGTCACCGACACCGTCACCGCCAGTGTGTTGGGCATCTGCGCCTGGCTGCTGATCTGGCCCGCGGCGATCCTCTACTTGCTGATGATGCTGGTCCGAGAGGCAGCGTTGATGCTGCTCGCCGCGACGTCTCCCATCGCGGCGGCCGGGCTGCTGTCCGACGTCGGCAGAGCGTGGTTCTGGAAGTCGCTGCGCTGGTTCATCGCGGCACTGCTCATCGCGCCGCTGTCCGCGCTGGTACTCGGGATCGGGCAGACCATCTCGGAGGCGGTCGTGCACGGCGCCGGGCAGTCCACCGAAGCCACCGTCGGGATGGCGGTCGTGGGTGCGGTGATCGTTCTCGTTGGAGCGCTGTGCCCCTTCATCGTGTTCCGCCTGCTGTCGTTCGTCGACCCCGGTACCTCAAGCGGCGCGGCGATGCGGGCCTCGCTGGCCTCATCTGGTGGCGTACGCGACCTGCTGTCACGACGTACCGAAAGCGGATCACCGGTCGCCGCGCAATTCGACGGCTCCGGACTGTCCGCGGGAGAGGCTTCCGCGGGCGCGGCGACCTCGAGCCGGTTCGCGGCCGCGGGGGCGACCGCAGCCACCGGCGTCGGCGCGGCCGTGGCTGCCGTCGGGGCCGTGTCGAAGGTCGCGCACGCCGCAGCGAGTGTCGGCACCGACGTCCTAAGCAGCGCCGGCATCGGGGACGGACACCCGTACTACCCGCACTCCAGCCCCGACCGCCGTCGTACTGGCACGCCTCCTCCCGTCGTGGTCGGGACGGACTCTTCGAGAAGCGCACCTTCGAATCCCGAGGACCATCGGCAGTCTGACGGTGAGTCGCGGTGACCGCGACGTACTCGGACTACCTCAAGGACCGCACGGGGTGGTTCTTCGGACTCACCGGCCTGCAGCTGACCCTGCTGATGGCAGCGGGGGTGCCGGTGTGGCTCACGATCAACGCCGCCCGTTGGGAATGGCTGCTGCTGTGGGTCCCGGCGTGGGGGATCGCTGCT
>CADCUO010000140.1 GCA_902805915.1 uncultured Propionibacteriaceae bacterium
GATGGTCCACCACGATCATCTCGGTGTCGTCGAGGGTACCGGTCACCCTCGCGTCGTTGCTTGGGTAGTTGTTGTGGTTGGCGATCAGGAGCCGGCCGTCGCGCAGCTGCAGGACGGTCTCTACCGACTGCATCGGGAAGGAGAAGGGGTCGCCGACGCCGTAGGCACCAGGCGACGTCTGGGTTCCGATGCCTCTGGGGTTGGCGATCTTCAGCAGGTCCACCACCAGGGTCTTGGTTACGAAGCGGCGGTCGTCCAGCTTGCGCAGGTTGATCTCGTACACGCGCTTGGTCACGGCGGCAGCGCCTTCGAAGTCATCGCGCTCCAGCACCAGCATCCTGCCGTTGCGAACCGTGAACGCGTCACCGACCACATTGGCGTCGGTGTCGGTCTGGTACTGCCAGATCCGGCCGGTGTAGCGCTCGGTACGGGTGTTGAAGTCATAGATCAGCCGGCGACGTTTCAGGTTGTCAGTGGTGAACGCACCTTCGACGATCGGGTACAGCCGGTCCCCGTTGTCGGACTGGGCCATCGCCTCGAACCCGCGGCTGCTAGGAACAGTCGTCTCCTCGCCGGGCTTCAGGTAGGGGTTCCCTGGCGACTTTCCGCCCGGAATCTCACTGGCTTGGACAGCAGCGTTCCAGCGGCGTCGACGTGCAGCAGGAAAGGCCCGAATTCCTCCCCGATCCACAATGTGCCGTCGTCGTTCCTTACCACCGACTCGATGTCGAAGTCAGTGCCGGTCAACAACCGCGGCGGGGTGTCGTCACTGACGATGGGAAAGTCGAGGAGGCGGTTCGGATCGCGCAGCGAGATGAACTTCCTCACCGCTATGGCGCCTGGGCCGCCGCGGGCGGTCTCCCATCTCGGCTTCACCAGATAGAGCCGGAGCAGGAAGTCAGCGGAGTTGTTCTTTGCTCCGAATCCATTGTCGGGCATCGCCCAGAACGTGCCATCACCGTTGTCCACCATGCCGGAGGAGCCGGAGATGATCTGACCGGGAAACGGTTCGGTCCGCCCGTTGGCTTGGGTCGCCTTGGCGTCCGACGGAGGCCCGGGCGCAATGTAATAGTCAGCTGACAGTGTGGCCCGCTTGACCAGCGTCGGTACGGTCGCCCGGCCGTGCCGGGCAGTCGAGCCGGTCGCGACGCCGCGACTGCGGTCGGCGGAAGCAGGCTCGGGATCCGGTGCTGCGGTGGCGGGGGTCGAGCCGGCGAGAACCGACGACCCGATCAGTGAGCTGGTGAGGAGTGCTAGGCCAAGGCTGCGTAGCAAGGATGTGGTGCGAAGGTTCGGCATGCGTCTCCTGGTCGGATGCCGCCGTGGCCGGTCGACCGACGGCGGTAGGGCGCTCCCGATGCAAACGGGCTCAACCGACGCATGCGTTGCCGCCCCCGATCGGCATGATGACCGCTTGGTCAACTCTGATCGGTGGTCAACCTCGTGGCAGTGTCAGAGCGCACAGTGGTCAGGGCCGCATCGGTGTCAGGGCCGCGGCTGTGTCAGGGGCGAAGGGGTGTCAGCGGCACGTTCACGATCGCCCTGCTGAGGGCCTCCACCGGCTCCCGAGCGGCCAGCGGGTTCGCAACCAGGGCCATCTCGACGTCGGGCAGCGGCGGCAGGTTGAAGCGCCCGGACAAGACCCGCAAGTCAGCCGGGACCCTGCTCTTGGCCAGCACACAGATGCCGATACCGGCCCGGGTGGCGGCCAGTAGTCCGTTGATCTCACGGGTGTTGCAGGTGATCCGCCAGGTGCGGTGCACGCCCTCCAACGCATTGATGGCAATGGACCGGCCCCAGCTCGGAGCGTGATAGGTGATCAGCGGCAACGGCTGGCCGGGCTCCAGCTGAGTCCGCTCCAAGCCGACCCACACCAGCTTGTCGCGGCGAACCAGCCGTCCCCGGCCGGCGTCAGCCTCCTGGTTGATGAACACCAGGTCAAGGTGGTTGGCCATCAGCCGGCGGTAGAGCACACCACTCTGGGTCACGGTCAGCTCCAGGTTGATCCGGGGATACAGCTGTCGGAAGTCACGCAGGATGGTCGGCAGCTCGCTCAGGGCCAGCTCGTCGGCCGCACCGAACCTGAGCCGCCCGCTCATCGCCGACCCCTTGAAGTAGGACACCGCCTCGTCGTTGGCGGCGAGGATGGCCCGGGCGAAGCCGGCCATCGCCTCGCCGTTGTCGGTCAGCGCCACAGACCTGGTGTCGCGGGTGATCAACTGCCTCCCGGCCGACTGCTCCAGGCGCCGGACGTGCTGGGAGACCGTCGGCTGGCTGAGCCCCAGCTGCTCCGCGGCCCGAGTGAAGCTCAACCCGGTGGCGACCGCCAAGAAGGTACGGAGCTGGACTGGGTCGAAGGTCTTCTCGTCCGCCATGGTGGCTCCTCGCTGGAGGGTCGAGCCGGTTATTGCGTTGCGCAATACAACATATAGCCCTTATATGTTAGGTAAATGCTAACGGTTCAATCTAGAGTTGGACACGTTCCGCTCGACGGCGCGCGGCAACTTCCCTCTCTTCCGGTCGGTATCCGACCCAGCCCCTCCAACACCTGGAACAGGTGACTTCATCGTGTCCGCGGCTCCTGCCGAAAGGTCCAGCACGCTCAGTCCGGTCTCGGCGCTGGTCCAGCCCATCCTTACTCGTACCTGGCCTCGCACCGTCGCTGCGTTGCAGGTACGCAACTACCGGCTCTTCCTCAGCGGCCAGGCGGTTGCCACGACCGGCATCTGGATGCAGCGAATCGCCCAGGACTGGCTGATCCTTGAGCTCACCGGGAGCGTCGCTGCGGTCGGTATCGCGGTGGCTCTCCAATTCACTCCCGTGTTGCTGTTCGGCATGTACGGCGGGGTGCTGGCCGACCGGTACCCCAAGCGCCGGATCTTGATGATCACCCAGTCGGGCGCCAGCCTGATGGCGCTGACGCTGGGGGTGCTGGCCCTCACCGGTGTCGTGCAGGCGTGGCACGTGTACGCGGTGGCCGCGATGCTCGGCTTCGTCACCGCGGTGGACAATCCGACCCGCCAGGTGTTCGTGGCAGAGCTCGTCGGTGACTCCCACATCCGCAACGCCGTCAGCCTGAACTCCTCGGTGTTCCAGTTCGGCGCGCTGCTCGGACCCGCTCTCTCGGGTGCGCTGATCCATGCCGTCGGTCAAGGCTGGTCGTTCATGATCAACGCCGCCTCCTGTCTGCTGGTGGTGACCATGTTGGCGATCATCAAGCCGACGCAGGTGGCTCGGCCATCCGGTGCCGGCCGGGCCAAGGGCCAGCTCCGCGCGGGCCTGCGCTACATCGCCAACACCTCCGAGGTGGCCTGGACCATCGTCCTGGTTGGCGTGATGGGGTTGTTCGGCCTCAACATGGCGGTCATCCTGGCCGCCTTCGCCGATCACGAGTTCCGCTCGGGTATCGGCGGCTACAGCATGTTCAACTCACTGACTGCCGCCGGTGCGCTGCTCGGTGCGATCCTGTCCGCCCGGCGGACCGAAACCGTACGGCTGCGCATGCTCGTCACCTCGCTGACGTTGCTCGGAGCCGCGGTGATGCTGGGGTCACTGGCACCCTTCGTCTGGTTGTTCGGCGCCGTGCTGGTTCTCATCGGTCTGCTGACCCTGCAGTTTCTGACCGCCGCCAACTCGCTGGTCCAGCTGACATCGGCTCCGCAGGTGCGCGGCCGGGTGATGGGTGTCTACCTGCTGGTGCTGCTCGGCGGCCAGGTCTTCGGCAGCCCGGGCGTCGGCTGGCTGATCGACCACTTCGGGGCCCGGCCGAGCATGTTCCTGTGCGGCGGACTGCTCGCGTTCATGTCCATCGTGTCCGGTCTGGCGATGGCCCGCCGCGCGCACCTGACGCTGACCTGGGACCCGAACTCGGGCCGGGTACCGGTGCAGATCGTGCATCAGTAGTCGGCCACGCAGCCCCGGCCAGCCTCCGATCAGGCCGCCATCGACCACGGTCCCCCCGGCTACGATGGACGCCATGGCAACCTGGGAGGACGGCCCCGAGTACGCGCCGATCGAGCGCCCGGCCGACTTCGCCGTACCAGATGTCGCACCTCTCGAGGTTGCCCCGGCGCCGCACCAGCCGGCGGCCAACGCACCCATTGACCGGCCACGGTTCGACGATCCGCAAGCGAGCGTGGCTCCGCTGGCCGCGCTGGTTGCAGCACCCAAGGAACAGCGGGATCCGCAGACTCCGTTCCAGGTGGTGTCTGCAACCCTGACCTCCGACTCGGCCTGGGGCGCCACCCACTCGAGTGCGCCGGGAGGATCGGCGGGCGTGCCGGGCAGCGTTCCGGCTCCACCCGCTGCCCCACCCCCCGCTGGATTCCCCACTGCTGGCTATGCCAATGCCGGATTTCCCAGTGCTGGCTATGCCAATGCCGGGTATCCCACTGCTGCGCCTCCCAGTGCTGACGGGCCGGCCAACGGCCAGTGGACAGCGGCCCCGCCAGCAGCCTGGCGGGATCCCAGCAGCCTCGCCACGCCCAGCTCGAACGGCGCCCACCCACCACTGTTGCCGTCATCATTTTTACCGCCGGCGTCGCCCATGCCACCCCGAGCTCAGCCACCGGGATCGCCGCAGTGGTACGGACCCGCTCCGCAGCAGCCAGCCCCCGTAACCGTGATGCGACTCATCGAGGCGGTGACGCCTGGTCTGCTGATCTGCCTGGCCATCGGAGGCTTCATCTACGTATTGGCTCCCGTGACCCTGGCCCTCGCGTACGCGCTCTCCAGCCGGGTCGCGGTGGCACAGCAACAGGTCAAACGCGCCTTCCTGGCCGCCCTGGGGCTGCTCGGGTTCATTGCTCTCTTCGCAGGGCTGGCCGGTGATATCTTCTTCAGCGACTGGTGGCGGATCCTTGGGTTGTGGGCGGTCTTCATCTCCTGGGTGATGGTGGTCGTGGTCATAGGCATAGTGGCCAGCGCGCTCCGCAGCTCCGCGGCTCCACCGCCACCCCCGTACCGGCCGTGGAGCTAGTGACTACCCCGGCGCAGCCGCGGCCCCGTACCCTGACCGAGGCACTGCGGTGGCTCGACCGCGACGCCCTGGTCGACGTACTGGAGCTTCGACCCGACCTGGCGTACCCGCTGCCGCGGGATCTGGCCGACCTCTCCACCCGTGCCGGCACGCTGACCTCAACCGCCCGGGCGCTGGAGTCGCTCAACGCCTGGCAGCGCGACGTCTGCGAGACAGTTGCCTCGCTCCCTGACCCGTCGGCCCTGGTCGACATCGCCGCCCTGATCGGCCATCCGGTCGAGCTGGTCGGGCAGACCGTGGCCGACCTGCGGCGTCGGCTGCTGCTGTGGGGGCCCGACGACCAGATCCATCTGGTCCGGGCGGTGCGGGAGTACTTCGAGCCCTATCCCGGCGGGCTTGCCCCACCGTCACCGCGGCCACTCAGCAGCGAGGCGATCGAGGCTGCCCTTGGTGAGTGCGGTGACACCGTACGACCGGTGCTGGAGCGCTTGGCGTGGTCGCCCACCGGTGCGGTCCGCAACGCGGACCGGTCCGTCAGCGAGCAGACCGCGCGGTCACCGGTGGAACAGCTGCTGGCCCGCCAGCTGCTGCGCCCACTCGACTCCGACACCGTGGTTCTGCCTCGCGAGGTGGCGTTGCACGTCCGGCAGGAGCGGCTGTTCGCCGAACCGGCGTCCCCGGTCCCGCCCGCGGTGACGGGCCGTCCCCGCAACACCGACCTGGTCGACCAGGCGGCCGCTGGAGCAGCCTTCGGCCTGCTGCACGACATCGACCTGGCTACGCAGTCGATGGAGTCCACCCCGCACCGGCTGCTCCGTACCGGCGGTCTGTCCACCCGCGACATCACGGTGCTGGCCCGCAATCTCGGTACGGACGCCGCCCACGCCGGCTTCGTGGTGGAGTGCGCCGCCGCAGCGCGCCTGGTGGCCCCCGGCACCAACCTCTCCCTGCTGCCGACGCCTGAGTACGACCGCTGGGTGAACCGCGACGGCGCCAGCCGCTGGCAGAGCCTCGTGGAGGGCTGGGCGGGCACCCCCCGCTACTTCTCCCGCTCGACCGAACCGGGCGCTCACGTACTCGGGTCCGAAGCCGACTCGGCCACCGCACCTGCACTGCGGGAGCAGGTGGTCCGGCTCGCGGTGGAAGCCGGCATCGGCGTGTCCATCGATCTGGACTCACTGATCACCGCCGTCAGCTGGCACCGGCCGCGGCTGGCCCGGGGAGCCGGAGTCGAGCTCAGCACCCTGGTGGAGTGGACGTGGCGGGAAGCCGCGTGGCTGGGCCTCACCGGCTTGGCCGCGGTCTCCTCCTATGCCGAGGTGATGTTGGCCCGGCACGAGCCGATGCCAGCTCGGCTCGTCGAGCTGTTCCCGGACCCGGTTGACCGGATCATCGTGCAGTCCGACCTGACTGCCGTCGCGCCGGGGCCGCTGCGGCACGCCATCGCCAGTGAGCTGCGACTGCTGGCCGACCAGGAGTCCCGCGGCGGCGGCGGTGTCTACCGATTCAGCGCGGCGTCGTTGCGGCGGGGTTTCGACGCCGGCTGGTCCTCGGCGGAGATGCATGCCTGGCTAGAGCAGCACTCCACCACCGGTGTGCCGCAACCGCTGGCGTACCTGATCGACGACGTCGCCCGCCAGTACGGCAGCATCCGGGTCGGGTCGGCGATGTCCTACCTCCGCGCCGACGACGAGACCCAGCTGGCCGCGCTGCTGGCCCATCCCGATGCCGGTCTGCTGGCACTGCGACCGGTCGCTCCTGGTCTGCTGGTCTCGAGCGCCGACCCGTACGAGGTGGTCACCTTTCTCCGCGGGCTGGGTCACACTCCCGCCGTCGAGGACAGCTCCGGCCGCACCCTGTCCACACCGCCGCAGCTGCGAGCGACGGTCACGCGCCGAGACCCGGGTCCCGGCTCCATCACGGCGGGCGAGGCGGCCGACGCCATCCTGGCCGGAGAGCAACGGAGTGGACGACCCACCGCGGCAGAGACTCAGACGGCAACCGACACCACGCTGCGAACCCTGGAGCTGGCCACCCAAGCTGCGGAGACCGTACGGGTCGCCTATGTCGGCCCTGACGGCCGCCCGGCGGAGCGGGAGCTGACCCCACTGGATGTCGCGTCCGGCGTCATGCGGGCCGTCGACCGACAGGCTGCGCAGGTCGTCAACATCCCGCTGGCCCGGATTTCGGAGGTTCATCCGACCTAGGAGCGGGCTACTAGGATGAATCAATGCGTCCTCACCCGGAGACTCCTGGTCCGCGCCATGTGCGTGCTGGGGGTAGCCGCTCGGTCCGGCTGACTGGACCGACCCGCATGTTGCCGTTCACCACCACCGACCCGGCGCCCAGCGCGGGCCTCGATATTGAAGCACCGGAGTCCCACTGATGTCTGCACCTTCCAGTGGGCCCGGCCCGCTCGTCGTCCAGTCCGACCGCACCCTGCTGCTCGAGATCGACCATCCGGATGCCGCGGCCTGCCGGATCGCGATCGCCCCGTTTGCCGAGCTGGAGCGAGCCCCCGAGCACATCCACACGTATCGGTTGACCCCGCTGGGGTTGTGGAACGCGCGTGCCGCCGGCCACGACGCGGAGCAGGTCGTCGACATCTTGTTGACCTACAGCCGCTACCCGGTGCCGTCATCACTGCTGGTCGACGTGGCGGACACGATGGACCGGTACGGGCGGCTGCGGATCGAGAAGCACCCCACCCACGGACTGGTCCTGGTCAGCACCGACCGTCCAGTGCTGGCGGAGGTGCTCCGCAGCGCGAAGGTGAAGGGTCTGGTCGGGGCGAGGATCGACGACGACTGCGTCGCCGTCCACCCCTCCGAGCGTGGTCACCTGAAGCAGGTACTGCTCAAGCTGGGTTGGCCGGCCGAGGACCTCGCCGGGTACGTCGACGGTGAGGCGCACGGCATCGACCTGGACCAGTCCAGCTGGCACCTGCGCCCGTACCAGCAGCAGGCGGCCGAGTCGTTCTGGCACGGCGGCTCCGGAGTGGTGGTTCTCCCTTGTGGGGCAGGGAAAACGATCGTCGGGGCTGCCTCGATGGCGCAGGCCAAGGCGACCACGTTGATCTTGGTCACCAACACAGTCTCGGCCCGGCAGTGGCGCGACGAGCTGGTCAAGCGGACCTCGCTGACCGAGGAGGAGATCGGGGAGTACTCCGGCGCCAAGAAGGAGATCCGGCCGGTCACCATCGCCACCTACCAGGTGATCACCACCAAGCGGGGCGGCATCCACCCCCACCTGGAGCTGTTCGACGCCCGCGACTGGGGCTTGATCATCTACGACGAGGTCCACCTGCTGCCCGCGCCGGTGTTCCGGATGACGGCTGATCTGCAAGCACGCCGCCGGCTAGGTCTGACCGCGACCCTGGTACGCGAGGACGGCCGCGAAGGCGACGTGTTCTCCCTGATCGGGCCCAAGCGGTACGACGCCCCCTGGAAGGACATCGAGCAGCAGGGCTACATCGCCCCCGCTGACTGTGTCGAGGTCCGGGTCAC
>CADCUO010000141.1 GCA_902805915.1 uncultured Propionibacteriaceae bacterium
CGCCGAGGCAACCTCGCAACCTTAGCCCAGAGCAGAGTAGGGAGGGAAATTAGAGCCTAGCGAGATCGCGGCGTCGGGCCCACAGCAGCCTTGCGAAGGTTGAGCGGCTGAGGAGGGGCGTGCCCGCGGCGCGGACCGGCCGGCCGGTAGCACCAAGCGAAACGAGGGTTGGGCGGCTGGGGAGGGGCGCGCCCGTGGGCGCGGACGGGCCAGGCGGGAGCGCCGAGCACAGCGAGCGCGCGAATGGCTGCCGCGGGCACGCCCCTCCCCAGCCACCCAACCCGGTCCACAGCCAGCCTGAGCCGCTAACTGTGACCGCCGAAAAGGCTTGTCACGGAGCCGTCCTCAAAGACCTCGTGGATGGCTCTGGAGATCAGCGGGGCGATGGAGAGGACAGTCAGTTGGTCGAAGTGACGCTCCGGCGGGATGGGCAGGGTGTTGGTGACGATGACCTCCTCGAACGCCGAGGCCCGCAACCGGTCGATGGCCGGACCGGAGAGAACGGGATGGGTGGCGGCAGCGATGACCGACTTCGCCCCGTGCGCCCGCAGAGCGTCCGCCGCCTGGCAGATGGTGCCGGCGGTGTCGATCATGTCGTCCACCAGCAGGCAGACCCTGCCCTCGACCTCGCCGACCACCTCGTGCACGGCCACGGTGTTCGCGAGGTCGGGGTCGCGGCGCTTGTGGATGATGGCCAGCGAGCAGTTCAGCCGGTCGGTCCACAGGTCCGCGAGTCGTACCCGTCCCGCATCCGGGGAGACCACAGTCATCTCGCTCGTGTCGTACTTCGACTCGATGTAATCCGACAGCAGAGGCAGCGCCCACAGGTGGTCCACCGGCCCGTCGAAGAAGCCCTGGATCTGGGCGGCGTGCAGATCGACCGACATCAGCCGGTTCGCGCCGGCGGTCTGAAACAGATCGGCAATCAGCCGAGCCGAAATCGGTTCCCGGCCGGCGTGCTTCTTGTCCTGCCGGGCGTACGGATAGAACGGTGCAACGACGGTGATCCGCTTAGCTGAGGCGCGCTTGAGCGCGTCAACCATGATCAACTGCTCCATCAACCACTCGTTTACCGGGGCCGCATGGCTCTGGATGACGTAGGCGTCACACCCGCGGACCGACTCCTCGAACCTGACATAGATCTCGGAGTTGGCATAGCTGATAGCACGGGTCGGCACGATCCCCACCCCCATGATGTCGGCCACCTCCTGCGCCAGCCCCGGGTATGCCCGGCCCGAGAAAAGCATCAGGTGCTTCTCATCTGGTTTCTTCAGCCCGGTCACGCCTGCTCCTCTTCCACCGATGTCACGGCGTCGGTGGTTCCGTCGGCTGCCGCCGCAGGATCCTTGGTTACCGCGGTAGTCGCTGCGGCCTTTCTAGCCAACGCGGCTGCTGCCGATTGGGCAGTCTTGGTCCCGGCACGCATCCGGGCGACCCATCCGTTGATATTGCGCTGCTTGCCTCGAGCAACCGCCAGCTGACCAGCCCCCACATCCCTGGTCACGGTGGCGCCTACTGCACCGCATGCCCCGTCCTCGACCACGACCGGTGCCACGAGCACCGAGTCGCTGCCGATGAAGCTGTACCGGCCCACCTCTGTGGTGGACTTGGTGAGGCCGTCGTAGTTAGCGAAGATCGTTCCGGCGCCGATGTTTGCGCCCTCCCCGATGACCGCGTCGCCGGCGTAGCTGAGGTGCGGGACCTTCGCTCCCGGCCCGATCCTGGCGTTCTTGGTCTCGACGAAGGTACCGATTTTGCCCGCGTCTCCCAAGATGGTGCCTGGCCGGAGGTAGGCAAACGGGCCCACGCTGGCATCGGCTCCGATCACGCTGAGCGAGCCATGGGTACGGGTGACTGTCGCCCGCTCCCCCACCTCGACGTCGACCAGGGTGGTGTCCGGACCGATCACAGCTCCGCTGGCCACGGAGGTGGCGCCCTCCAGCGACGTACCCGGCAACAAGGTGACGTCGGGGGCCAGATCAACTGAGGCGTGGACCCAGGTAGTGGCCGGGTCCAGCACGGTCACGCCGGCCCGCATCCACCGCTCCAGGATTCGCCGGTTCATCTCGGCATTCATCCGGGACAGCTGAACCCGGTCGTTGATCCCTTCGGTCTGCCAGAGGTCGTCGATCTGGTGGGCGCCGACACGGAGGTCGGCGCTCCGAGCCACACCGAGCACGTCAGTCAGATACAGCTCACCTTGGGCATTCTGCGGCGTCAGTTGCGTGAGCCCGTGCTGCAGCACCGCAGCATCGAAGACGTAGACGCCGGAGTTGATCTCCACCACGGCACGCTCATCCTCGGAGGCGTCACGGTCTTCGACGATCCTGCTGACGAGTCCCTCAGGGTCGCGGACCACTCGGCCGTACCCGGTGGGATCGGGGACCTCTGCGGTCAGCACGGTGACCGCATTTCCCTCCCTGCGATGCGCTGACACCAGCTCGGCCAGCGTGTCCGTGGTCAGCATCGGGGAGTCGGCGTAGGTGACGACGACCTCGCCGCGCAGCTCACCGAGCGCGTCCACGCCGCATTGGACGGCGTGACCGGTCCCACGCTGCTCGGCCTGGACAGCTGTAACGGCATGCGGCGCGATCTCGTTCAGATGAGCCTGCACCTGCTCCCGCTGGTGGCCCAGGACCACCACCAGGTGATCCGGCTGCATCGAGGCGGCCGCGTTGACGGCGTAGCTCAACATGGAGTGCCCCGCGACCTCGTGCAACAGCTTTGAGCGACTGGACTTCATCCGGGTGCCGCCACCGGCGGCCAGCACCACGATTGCGGCAACGGGAAGGTCGGCCGGCGAGGCGTCTGAGCCGACCGGGCTGGCGGCGGGTGCGGTGGAGAACTGATCTGGACTCTGATCCTGCGGTGCAGACAACAACTTCTCCTCGGGGTGGGACGCAACAACCGCTCCCCGGGTAGGAGTCGAACCTACGTCGCTAATCCTGATTCAAAGTCAGGCGGGCCCTGCCGACAGACCAACCGGGGAATGCATCACCGACGCCGACTCCGGCTCCTCACAGGCCACAATCGAACGTGGATCAGACATGGCCGAACCGGCGATCGACCAGGAACAAGAGTACGCATCGGGAGTTGCCCCTGCATCCCGGCTTGTAACCTACGCCTGCGTAACCTACGCTTGCGTAAGCATTGACCAGCACAGATCGCTAAGACCGATCCGATCGACGGGAGTGCCCGATGGCACAGACTTCACTGGCCGACACCGACGCAGACCTCCGCGACTCCCGTTTCGGTGAGGACGGCGAGGAGCGGCTGACCCGCGGCGCCCAGGTCGGGCTGGGCGTCTTCATCATCGTCCCGTTCCTGGCCCTGCTGGGGGCGGTTCCCGCTGCCTGGGGCGGCTGGCTGAGCTGGCGCGACGTGGTGATCTTCACCGTCTTCTACATGGTCTCCGGCATGGGCATCACCGTCGGCTTTCACCGCTACTTCACCCACAAGTCCTTCAAGCCCAACCGCGGCTTGAAGATCGCCCTGGCCATCGCCGGGAGCATCGCGATCCAGGGCCCGGTGATCCGATGGGTGGCCGACCACCGCAAGCACCACAAGTTCTCTGACCGCGACGGCGACCCGCACTCGCCCTGGCGCTACGGCACCGACCTCAAGTCCTTGACCAAAGGCTTCGTCTACGCCCACATGATCTGGATGTTCAACCCGGAGCAGACCCCGCAGCGGCAGTACGCACCCGATCTGCTGAAGGACAAGGACCTGGTCCGGATCGACAAGGCCTTCCCGCTGATCCTTGCCTTCTCGCTGATCGGCCCGGCTGTCATCGGCGGCCTGTGGTCGATGAGCTGGCAGGGTGCACTGACCGCGTTCTTCTGGGGCTCGCTGGTGCGGATCAGCCTGCTGCACCACGTCACCTGGTCAATCAACTCCATCTGCCACACCTTCGGCGCACGGCCGTTCAGGAGCCGGGACAAGTCAGGCAACGTGTGGTGGCTTGCGGTACTCAGCCACGGCGAGAGCTGGCACAACCTGCACCACGCCGACCCCACCTGCGCACGCCACGGCGTCCTGCCGGGCCAGGTCGACACCTCAGCCCGGATGATCTGGCTGTTCGAGAAGCTCGGCTGGGCGCGCGACGTCCGTTGGCCGGTGCCCGAGCGAGTTGCGGCTCGTCGGGTGGCCAACACTCTTGGATGAGTCAGCAGCCTCACGCCTGTCGGCAAATGGAACGCCGGAACCGAGGGAACCGACGCGGGCACGTCGGTCAGGCAGAGTGCGGATGACCGGTGCGGAGCGCCGCGAGCAGCTGATCACCGTCTCCCGGTCGCTGTTCGCCGATAAGGGCTTCGAGGGGACCTCGGTCGAGGAGATCGCAGCGAAGGCCGAAGTGAGCAAGCCGGTCGTCTACGAGCACTTCGGCGGCAAGGAAGGGCTCTATGCCGTGGTCGTCGACCGCGAGGTCCGGACCATGCTCGACGGCATCCGCGGTTCGCTCACCTCCGGCCGGCAACGCGAGCTGATCGAGCAGGCCGCGCTGGCGCTGCTCGACTACATCGAGAACAACGCGGACGGATTCCGCATCCTGGTCCGCGACTCGTCGGTCGGCAGTACCAGCGGTACGTTCGCCAGCAT
Source organism: uncultured Propionibacteriaceae bacterium (assembly GCA_902805915.1). Taxonomy (GTDB): domain Bacteria; phylum Actinomycetota; class Actinomycetes; order Propionibacteriales; family Propionibacteriaceae; genus Microlunatus. Next base: position 4,600 of record CADCUO010000141.1, read on the forward strand.
CCTCTCCGATGTCGCCTCGCAGGTGGAGGGCATCTTGATCGCCGAGTTCAAGAAGCGTGGGCTCGACCCCAAGACGGCCCCGATGTACGCCCAGATGCTGGTCGGGATGGTCGCGCTGACCGGCCAGTGGTGGCTGGACACCCGTCGGCCGAAGAAGCCAGAAGTGGCGGCTCATCTGGTGAACCTGGCCTGGAACGGGTTGTCGAACCTGGAAGCCAAACCAAAGCTGCTGACCAACCCGCGAAAGAAATAGCGATGACCGGTTTGATCAACACCACGTCCACGTCACCCCTGGGCAGCCGGCTGGCCGCCGGGGCCGTCACCACCCTGTTCACGGTGAACGGCATGCTGCTGGGCGGCTACGGCGGAACTCTGCCGGCCCTGCGCGATCGGTTGGACCTCACGGCTCCGCAGATCGCCACCATGCTGTTCTGCGTTGGTGTTGCAGGGATTCTCTCGATGCAGATCGGCGGTCGGCTGGCCGACGCCATCGGCGCGCGCAAGGTGTCCCTGGCCGGGCTGCCGGTGGTCATCGCCGCCGCCGTCATCGTGGCTGTCGCTCCCACCTATCCGGTCGCGGTCGCCGGCTCGGTCTGCCTTGGTCTTGGCAACGGGGCGATGGACGTGGGCATGAACGCGCTCGGCGTCCAGGTCGAGCAGGCCCGACGCAAGCCGATCATGAGCTTTTTTCACGCCTTCTTCTCCGTGGGGAACTTCATCGGCGCCGGCGCGGTGCTGCTGATGGCGCTGGCCTTCTCCATCACCGGCGCGGACATCGTCTTCCCGGTGCTGATCACGCTGGCCGGGATCGCGGTTCTCGTGCTGGTGCTGCTCACCAAGATCACTCCGGAAGCCGCCGTGGTGGAACACACCGTGGACGGTGTCCGTCGGCGCATTCCTCGGCTGGCCTGGCTGCTGGGCGTGATGGCACTGGCGTTCGGACTGGCTGAGGGGACCGCCGTCGACTGGTCGGCGCTCCATGTCACCGACGTAGCTTCCGTCGACGCTACCACCGGCTCGCTCGGCCTGATCGCAGTCAGCGCCTTCATGGTGGTGATCCGGTTGGTCGGTGACCGGCTCGTCACCCGGTACGGCCGTCGCGCGGTCGTTCGCTTCGGCGGCGTCTGCGCTGCCCTGGGCTATCTGGCCGTGACCCTGGTGGCCAGCCTGCCGCTGCTCATCATCGGCTGGGCGCTGGTCGGTTTCGGTGTCGGCATGATCGCCCCCCAGGTGTACGCAGTCGCCGGCCACATCGGCGGCGGGCGGGTACTGGCGGTGGTGGTGACCTTCGGTTATGCGGCCTTCTTGATGGGTCCGGCCCTGATCGGCTTCCTGGTCAACCACCTCGGCATCCAGCACGCCATGGCCGTACCGGCTCTGCTGAGCGGAGGCATCATCGCGCTCGCCGCGACAATGCCCAAGACCGACGAGGACCTCACGCCAGCGTGACCGGTGTGGGACACATGTCGGCCCACGAAGCCTCTCGATGTCAAGACTCTTGACGTAAACTCCTGCCGTGGCCAACCCGAGTGTGCCCCAGCAGGAGCTCCAGGATGAGGTCGACGGGCTCGTCGCGGCGTGGCGGCAGCAACGGCCCGATCTCGACATCTCGCCGATGGAGGTGCTGTCCCGCGTTACCCGACTCGCCCACCACCTGGACCGACGACGCCGACTCGCCTTCAGCGCACACGGACTGGAGGCCTGGGAGTTCGACGTACTGGCCGCACTCCGGCGGGCCGGTGCGCCGTACCAGCTCTCTCCCGGCCAGCTGTTGCGCGAGACGATGGTCACCTCCGGCACGATGACAAATCGGGTCGACCGGCTCGCTGCCCGCGGACTGGTGGGTCGGACCGACCAACCGGGAGATCGGCGGGGGGTGCTGGTCACCTTGACCGAGGCCGGACAGGCCACCGTCGATGCCGCGTTCTCCGATCTGATGAACGCTGAGCACGCCATCCTGGCCGGGCTGCCGGCCGCCGAGCACGAGTTCCTGACCGCATGCCTGAGGCGGCTCCTGGCTCCCTACCGGGAGACCAACGGTTCGGTCTAGATCTCAAGCCAGCACAGCGGTTAGCCGACGATCCGCGCCCCGGTTACCGGGCCGGTTACCCGTCGGACCGCGCGACAGATCCCGTCGGCGCTGAGGGCGACGCTGAGGTCGACGGCAGCGGTCTCGTTGGCCGCCAGAAACGCGCAGGTAGGGCCGGAGCCGGAGACGATGGCTCCGAGGGCGCCGTACTCGAGGCCAGCCTCGATCACCTGCCGGAGCTTGGGCTGCAGATCAAGCGCAGCGGGCTGCAGATCGTTGACCAGCTCGGGACCGACCTGAGCCGGCTCGCCGCTGCGGAGTGCGTTCATCAATGCGGCAGGCACCTCCGGCGGACCGCCGCCGGGGCTGTTCAGCTGGTCGAACCGCCGATACACCGCCGGAGTTGACAGTCCGCGGTGGCCGAAGGCCAGCACCCAGGAGTAGGTGCCGCGGGCCAGCGCCGGCACCAACACGTCGCCACGGCCGCTGCCGAGCGCCGTACCGCCGAGCATGGCGAACGGGACGTCACTGCCCAGCTCAGCCGCCAGCGCCTGCAGCTCGTCGGTGCCGACATCGAGGTCCCAGAGAGCGGCGCAGGCCACCAGCGCCGCTGCACCGTTGGAGGATCCACCGGCCAGACCGCCGGCGACCGGAATCGACTTCTTGATCGACAAGGAGACCCCGACCGAGTTCGGCCGACCGTACGTCGACGCCAGCAGCTGGGCGGCGCGGATGGCGAGGTTGCTGTCGTCCACCGGCACCAGATCGGCGCCCTCTCCGGTCACCGTAACTGCGAACTCTCCCGGCTCAGCCCATTCGGCCTCGATCTCGTCGAAGAGCGAGACCGCCTGGAAGACCGTGGCCAGCGGGTGATAGCCGTCGTCTCGGGGCGGGCCGACCTTGAGTGCCAGGTTGATCTTGGCCGGCACCCGAACGCGGACGTCGCCGAGGGTCGGTGGAAGAGTTGAAGCCACCCACCGAAGGCTATTGCCTCATCCCGGTCCGGACGAAACACCCCTGCTGGGCTGCTCGGTGGAGTTGCCGAAGACCTGCTCTGCCACCCGAGCGAACTGGTGCACGTCCAGCACCTCCCCGCGGGCCTGTGGGTCCACCCCTGCCGCGGTCAGCATGGTGCTCGCCGCGGCGGAGGATCCCGTCAGCCCGGACAAGGCCGATCTGAGCATCTTCCGCCGCTGTGCGAACGCGGCGTCCACCACCGAAAACACCTGCTGCCGACTGGCTGAGGTCGTGGGCGCTGGTCTGCGGGTGATCGACACCAGTCCCGACTCGACGTTGGGCACGGGCCAGAACACGGTCGGCGGGACGGTGCCGACACGGCTGCTGTCGGCATACCAGGCCATCTTGACCGACGGCACCCCATAGATCCTGGACCCCGGCTTGGCGACCAGGCGGTCCGCCACCTCGGCCTGCACCATGACCAGCCCGCGCTGCCAGGAGTCGAAGGTGGCAAGCAGGTGCAGCAGCACTGGAACCGAGACGTTGTACGGCAGGTTCGCCACCACCGCGGTCGGCGGGTAGGGCAGCTCGGTGATCCGCATGGCGTCGGCTGTGAGCACCCTCAGCGCGTCAACGCGATCCGGCATCCGCGCCGCCACGGTGCCGGGCAGGGCACCGGCCATCGCATCGTCGATCTCGACGGCGACCACCCGCTGAACCGTCTCCAGCAACCCCAGCGTGAGCGACCCCAACCCCGGGCCGATCTCCAGCACCGTATCGGTGGAGACGACCCGGGAGGAGGCAACGATCCTGCGTACCGTGTTCGCGTCGGTGACGAAGTTCTGCCCGCGCTGCTTGCTCGGCCGCAGACCGAGCCGGCCTGCCAGATCCCGAACGGAGGTCGGGTCCAGCAGGCCGGATCGGATGTGGCGGTCAGCGCTCAGCGAATGCCCAGCTTCGAGGTGCAGGCAGGCCAGGCGCCCCAGCCCTGGTTCGCCTGGACCTTCTTGGCCACGGCGATCTGAGTCTCGCGGCTGGCGTGGTGCGGCATTCCAGAACCACCGTGCGCACGCCAGGTGCTCAACGTGAATTGAAGTCCACCGTAGAAGCCGTTACCGGTGTTGATGCTCCAGTTCCCACCAGCCTCACACTGGGCCAGCCTGTCCCAGACGCTTCCGGAGCTGACACTGGGAGCCTTGGGGGCCCTGCGCGGCTCCGGGGTGCGGGCAGACCTGGCCGAGTCCGAGGTCGACCTCGACGGCCTCCGCGGCTCAGAGGCAGAGCGCGCCGGCTCCGGCCGCTCCTTGGTGCCGACCAGGATGACGCGCGCCCGCGGGCTGGTGGTGACCTTGGACCCAGTCTTTGTGGTGGTCTTCACCTCGCCGTTGTACAGGGTCTGGGTGTAGGTGACGGTGCGGACACCGTTCCGGCCGGCGGCGCCGACCCGGGTGGTGCCCTCGGTCAGGCTGCCGCTGTTCTTGCGCACAGTCGGATAGTCCACAGCCATCTTCTTGGTGATCTTCTTCACATCGACCTTGCTGAAGGTGACGGTGGCCCCGTCAGTGAGCTTGGCGTCTTTCCTGACGCTGAGCTTGTCGTTGGAGTCAACGGTGAGCTTGGCTGCCGCTAGTGCGCCCGAGACGGTCTGGGCGGTCGTCTTGATCTGACGCTTCTTGCCAGCTGCGTTGATCGTGACCGTCTTCTGGGTGGCAACGTCGAGCGCCAGACCCTGACGGCCGATCGCGGAGCTGCGGCTGGTGGACAGCGCGGCACCGGCGGAGTTGATCCCCGCCACGTTGAGCGCTTCGCCAACGTTGGTGGCGGTGGTCCAGAAGGTCTTCTCCTTGCCGTCGACCTTGACCTTCACCTGGCGGCCGTACTGCACAGCGATCCGCGTTCCATCGGTGATCTTGGCGTCCACGGCGGGAGCAACCACGTCGTGGTTGCCGACTGTGATGCCACGGTCCTTCAGGACCTCGCCGACGGTGTCAGCAAAGGTCTCCACCTGGGTGTTGGCACCCTCAACTGAGAGGGTTACGTCCTTGTTCGTTGTGGTGTAGCCGTAGGTTCCACCGGCAACTGCAAGTGCAGTAGCGCCAGCGACGACGGCGGGAATGAGCTTCCGCACAGAACTTCTCCAAAGCGGCCCAATTTTCGGCTCGGACCTGGGTTGGCACGGGTGGGAAGCCGGCGCTGGCCGCCCCATCGGTTACGAAATCATAACGGCTGATCCGATACCTGACAAAATGCTGTGAGGAGCCCTCAGTTTTATGGGATCTCGCCGAACCCGCTGCCTGCCGAGGCGGACCACCGCCCACGGTGTACCAGCGCACTCTCCTGCCGCCGCAGACGTCGGGTCGGGGAGCCACTCGGGCCGGCGCTGGAGTCGGGGTAGCCGAGAGTGATGGCGCCCACCAGGATCTGCTCCGACGGCACACCGAAGCCGTCGCGGACCGCTTGAACCCGTGCCGGCGGGACGCCGAAGAAACAGGCGCCCAGCTTGTGGTCGACGGCAGAGAACAGCGCCGACATGGCAGCCATGCCGGCGTCGACGAACCAGTAGGGCGCTGACCACCGTTGGTCGGCGCCCGAGAGCTCCTCCCGGCCCGGGTCATGCTCGGGCGGCAGCCAGCCCTTGTCCGGCTCGGCGTAGCGCTCCAGGTAGGCCTGCCGGCTGGTCCACACCAGCAGCAGAGCCGGGGCGGATCTCATCCCGGTCAGCCACGCGGTCGGTTCTGCCGAGCGAGCCGTGAGGCTCCAGAACAGGTCCCGGTCCGCCGGGCTGGAGAGTACGAGAAGGGAGACCCCCTGGCTGAAGCCGGCGGTCGGGGCCCGGACCGCCGCCCGGACGATCGCGGCCAGGTCGTCCTCCGGTACCGGGGTGGTGGAGTCGTAACAGCGGACCATCCGACGGCGGCGTACCAGCTCCGCGAACTCCATCTCAGCCCCATCCCCCGCCGAATGCTGCATCGGCGTTGTCGTTCAGCGCCCGGCAGAGGCCGTCCAGATCGGTGTCCAGGACCGCCGCCATCTGCCGTACGGTGTGCGGGATCAGATAGGACGCGTTGGGGCGGCCGCGGTACGGGGCCGGGGTCAGGTACGGGGCGTCAGTCTCGGTCAGCACCCGGTCCAGCGGGGTCAGCGCCAATGCTTCGCGCAGCATCGCAGCATTCTTGAAGGTGACGGTGCCGGCGAAGGAGAGGTACGCACCCCGGTCCAGGCAAGCGCGGGCGAAGTCGGCGTCGCCGGAGAAGCAGTGCATCACGATCCGGTCGGGCGGGCCTTCGGCGTCAAGAACCTTCAACACGTCCTCGTGGGCGTCCCGGTCGTGGATTACCAAGGTCTTGCCGCAGCGCTTCGCGGTGGCGATGTGCGCGGCGAACGCCTCCCGCTGCAGTCCCTGGCCGACGGCATCGGGGGTACGGAAGTAGTCCAGCCCCGTTTCGCCCACCGCCCTAACTCGAGGATGCGGCGCCAACTCATCGATGTCGTGCAAGGTAGCGGCCAGACCCGGACCCAGGCGTGCGGCGTCGTTGGGGTGGATGGCGACCGTCGCCACCACGCTGTCCCACTGCTCGGCAGCGGCAATTGCCCAGTGCGAGCCGGCCAGATCGCATCCCACCTGCACGATGCGGCGCACCCCTACCGAGGCGGCCAGCTCGATCGCCTCGCCGGGCGACAGCGTCGACATACCGTCGGCCACATCAAGGTGGCAGTGGGTGTCCACCACCGGCGACGGCAGCGGGTCAGGCAACGCGGGCCGCTGGAGGTTGCGCTGCTGTCCCTGCTCGGTGACGTCGGCGCGCTGGTCGCGCAGCGGCAGCGGTTCGGATCTACTCATCCACTCACCCTAGGACGGTCGGTCCCGGCTGCCCGGCCCAGTCCGCGTCAGGCTCGCGCTGCCAGCACCGCCTCGTAGAGCTCGTTCTTGCCCAGACGTTGTCGAGCGGCCACCTCGGCCACCGCCGGCTTCATCTTGGTTCCCTCAGCCACCAGCGCCTGCACCTGCGCCACCCCTGCCGCGACGTCACCGGTCCGGCGGGCTACGCCTGCGACCACGACCGTCACCTCACCGCGGACGCCCGTGGCTGCCCACTCCGCAAGCTCGCTCACCGGTCCTCGGCGTACCTCTTCATAGGTCTTGGTCAGCTCACGACAGACCGCCCCGTGCCGGTCGGCTCCGAAGGCGTCGGCCATTGCCGTCAGCGTCTCGGCCGTTCGATGGGGGGCCTCGAAGAACACCATGGTGCGTTCCTCTGCGGCGAGCTCGGCCAGCCGACGACCCCGCTCCCCGGCCTTGCGCGGCAGGAAGCCCTCGAAGCAGAACCGGTCCACCGGCAGTCCCGAGACCGCCAGCGCGGTGAGCACCGCGGACGGGCCGGGGACGGCGGTGACCCGGATCCCGTGCTCGACCGCGGCGACCACCAGCCGATACCCCGGATCCGATATCGACGGCATCCCGGCGTCGGTGACCACCACCACCGACTGGCCTGCTGCCAACAGGTCCAGCAGCTCCGGCGTACGGGCAGCCTCATTGCCCTCGAAATAGGAGACAAGACGCGCCGAGGTCTCAATCTGCATCCGATCCAGCAGCCGACGCAGCCTGCGGGTGTCCTCTGCTGCAATTACATCGGCACTCTGCAACAGCCTCAGCAACCGAGGGGACGCGTCGTCCACATCGCCGATCGGGGTGCCGGCCAGCACCACGACGCCCGCTGCCACCTCTTCTGCCACAGGGTCAAGCCTGACAGACCCAGCGGGGCGGGGGGGCCCGCAACGACGCGATACCGACATCACCGCCACCTACTATGGGCTCGTGATTCGCGAGGTACTCGAGGTCGGGGCGCCCAGCAGGCAGCCGACCTCCATCCTCGACCGCGAGTCTGACGCGCAGGTGGGGAGTGCCGCCACGGTCGTGCACCCGCGGTCGCCGGACACCGTGCTGAGCACCGTGGACCGGCTTCGGGTCCCCATGCCCAGCGACCGGCTGACCGGCTGGTTGGTAACCGTGGTCATCACCGCGATCGCTTTCGTCATTCGGCTGGTCAACCTCGGCCACCCCCAGAAGCTGGTCTTCGACGAGACCTACTACGCCAAGGACGCCTACTCCCTGCTCACCTTCGGCTACGAGAAGGCCTGGCCCGACTCGGCCAACAAGTCCATCCTGGCCGGCACGCCGGACGTGATGAACGACAACGCCGCTTTCATCGTGCACCCCCAGGTCGGCAAGTGGCTGATCGCGGGCGGTGAGTACCTGTTCGGGATGAACTCCTTCGGCTGGCGCTTTGCCTCGCTGGTGTTCGGCTCACTGCTCGTCCTGGTCACCATCCGGCTGGTGCGGCGGGTGTCCCGCTCGACCCTGATTGGCGGCCTGGCCGGCCTGCTGCTGACCTTCGACGGCCTCACCTTCGTCATGTCGCGGATCGCTCTGCTTGATATCTTCCTGGCGTTTTTTCTGGTCTGCGCGGTGGCATGCCTGGCCGCAGACCGCGACTGGTTCCGCAGCCGGCTGGCTGGCCACCTGGAACGCAGCCGCCGTGCCGACCTAGGGGGCCGGTTCGGGCCGGCGCTGGTGGTACGCCCCTGGCGCCTCGCGGCTGGACTCTGTTTCGGCCTGGCCCTGGGGACCAAGTGGAACGCACTGTACGTCCTGGCTGCATTCGCCCTGCTCTCCCTGGCGTGGGACATCGGTGCCCGGCGGATGGCTGGAGCCGGCAACCGGGCCTACTGGGGTGTGCTGCGCGACGGGCTCCCCGCCTTCGTCTCGCTGGTTGTGCTCAGCGCAGTCGTCTATGTGGCCAGCTGGGCGAGCTGGCTGGGCACCTCGGGCGGCTGGGACCGCGACTGGGGCGCGAACCATCCTGAGGCCACCTCGGTGAAGCTCTTCGGCAGCTCCCTGGGTTCACTGATCCATTACAACAAGGCGATCTGGGACTTCCACACCGGCGACTTCATCAACGACGCCACCCACGCCTACGACGCCCACCCGGCCGGCTGGCTCATCCTGGCTCGGCCCATCGGGATCGACGCGGTGAACGACATCAAGCCCGGAACTGCGGGCTGCTCGGGCCCGGAGAACTGTCTGCAGGTGATCAGCGGTATCGGGACTCCCGTGCTCTGGTGGGCCGCGATCATCGCGCTCGTCGCTGCGGCGGTCCTGTGGGTCGGTGGCCGGGACTGGCGGTTCGGGATCCCGGTCGTCGGCGTACTCAGCGCCTGGCTGCCGTGGTTCGCCTACACCGACCGACCGCTGTTCTTCTTCTACGCCATCACCATCATCCCGTTCTCGGTGATGGCCGTCGCGCTCTGCGTCGGCCGGCTGCTAGGTCCCTCGGAGGGAGGCAACCGTCGACTGGTCGGCGCAGTCGCGGCCGGTGTCTTCGTGGCGCTGGTCGGGGCCAACTTCGCCTACCTGTACCCAGTCCTGACCGACCAGGTACTGCCGCGGTCGGAGTGGCTTTCCCGGATGTGGTTCCGGACCTGGATCTGAGGTGGGATCCATCGCCGGGAGGTCTCAACACGGTGACGGTGCCGACCTAGGTATGGGGGAACATCCACTCTGGGGTTAGAGTCGCCGGGGATTGATCCCCACGCTCTGCCCCACACACTGGTGCAAGGTCTGCATCCACGGCTCCGGGAAGGAAGCTCGCTCGCATGGGCAAATATCTGCTCCGCCGGCTCCTGAACTATGCGATCCTGCTCTTCGTTGCGGTCACCTTGACGTACTTCCTCGCCGCGACCCAGCTCAACCCACGCGGACTGTTCGAGGTTCGCAACCCGCCGCTGGACCCAGCCTCGATCGAGGCCACGCTGCTTCAGTACAACCTCAGCGACCGGGTCCCCGTCCATGAGCGCTGGTGGACGTGGTTCACCGGTGTGCTGCAGGGCGACTGGGGCTACACCGTCGACGGTGGTCACGTCAACGACGAGATCAAGCGCCGGATGTGGGTGAGCCTGCGACTGGTCACCGTCGGATCCATCCTCGGCATCGTGCTCGGCGTCGCGCTGGGCGCGTGGACCGCCACCCGGCAGTACAGGGCTTCCGACCGGGCGGCGACTGTCGGCTCCCTGCTGATCCTGGCCACACCGGTGCTGGTGATCGCGACCGTGCTGACCATTCTTGCCACCAAGTTCAACCAGGCCAGCGGGATCCGGCTGTTCGAGTTCACCGGCGAGACCGGCGAGCGAGGGACGTACCCGCTGGCCGCTCTGGTGGACCGCGGGCAGCATCTGCTGCTCCCAACCATCGCCTTGACCCTCATCGGCATCGCCAGCTACAGCCGGATCCAGCGAAATCTGATGCTCGACACCCTTGGCGCCGACTACGTACGGACCGCGCGGGCCAAGGGCCTGCGCAAGCAGAAGGCCGTCATGAAACACGCGCTGCGGACCGCCCTCATTCCCACCGGCACCTACTTCGCCTTCAGCGTGGCGACCCTGTTCACCGGTGCGACGATCACCGAGCAGATCTTCACCTTCCACGGCATGGGAATCTACGGTGTGCAGTCGATTCAGCAGCAGAACGTGCACGGAACTGTCGCAGTCACCGCCTTTGCGGGCGTCTGCACGCTGACCGGCGCGGTACTGGCTGACGTCATGGTCGCCATCCTCGACCCGCGTGTCCGGCTGAGCTGAGAGGAGGAGACACAGTTGTCTGATCAGCTAGCCAACATCCCGATCGAGTCGGGAATCGGTTCCGACGTCGATGAGCTGAGTTCGGACGACGCTGAGCGGCCCGGTGGCGCTAAGTCGACCGGCAAGCGGCTCACCCGCCGCCGCCTGATCCTGCGTCGTTTCCTCCGCAACAAGCTGGCGGTGGCCGGAGTGGGCGTCTGGATCTTCCTGATTTTGTTGGCCGTGGTAGGCCCGATGGTGTCGCCGTGGGCCTTCAACGACGTCGACCGACGCGCCTACCTGAAGCCACCGTCGGAGCAGCACTGGTTCGGAACCACCCAAAGCGGACGGGACGTGCTGGCGCTGACCATGCAGGGCCTACGCAAATCGTTGTTGATCGGCCTGCTGGTGGCCCTGATCTCGACCACGGTCGCCGCACTCGTCGGTTCCTTCGCCGCCTACTTCGGGGGCTGGACCGAGCGCGTGTCCCTCTGGGTCGTCGACCTGCTGCTGGTGATCCCGAGCTTCTTCCTGATCGCGATCCTGGTCACGGCAGGACCGCAGGGCGGCAGCTCCTGGTTGCTGCTGGTGCTCTTGCTTGCAGCGTTCAGCTGGGTGCTGTCCGCCCGCGTCGTCCGCAGCCTGACGCTCTCGGTGAAAGAGCGGGAGTACGTCTTGGCAGCCCGGTTCATGGGGCTGGCAGCTCCGAAGGTGATCATCCGCCACATCCTGCCGAACATCTCCTCGTTGTTGATCATCGACGCGACCTTGGGAATCGGCGGTGCCGTGCTCGCGGAGACCACGCTGGCCTTTTTCGGTTTCGGTGTGCAGCCACCCGACACGTCACTGGGTACGTTGATCGCCGAAGGACAGCGACTTGCGACCACGTTCCCCTGGATCTTCCTGGCACCGGCTTCAGTGCTGGTGGTCATGGTGCTCAGTGTGAACGCCATCGGTGACGGCCTCCGGGACGCACTCGACCCCAACTCTTCGTCCGGAGGCAAAGCCACATGAGAATCCATTGGCCACATGAGAGTTCGGGGGCCACATGAGTATTGATGTCACGGGAGACCGCAAGGTCCGTCGTACCCAGTCCGGCACCGTGCTCTCCGTGGCGGATCTGCATGTCACCTTCCCGAGTGAGGCCGGCCCGGTGCGCGCGGTCCGCGGGCTCAGCTTCGACCTCGCCGCCGGGGAGACCATGGCGATCGTCGGGGAGTCCGGGTCGGGAAAGTCGGTGACATCCCTGGCGGTGATGGGACTGCACCCCGACACGGCCAAGATCACCGGGTCGATCAAGCTGCATGGCGAGGAGCTGCTGGGACGAGGCGATGCGGCGATGTCGAACCTGCGCGGCAACGAGCTGGCTATGGTCTTCCAGGACCCCCTGTCCGCCCTGACGCCTGTCTACACGATCGGCGACCAGATCACCGAGACCATCCAGATTCACCGTGATGTCAGCCGCTCCGCCGCAATGAAGCGTGCCGTCGAGCTGCTCGACCTGGTCGGCATCCCCAGCCCGCAGCTGCGGGTGAAATCCTTCCCCCACGAGTTCTCCGGTGGGATGCGGCAACGCGCGATGATCGCCCTGGCGATCGCCAACGACCCCGATGTGATCATTGCTGATGAGCCGACCACCGCACTGGATGTGACCATCCAGGCCCAGGTGCTGGAGGTGCTCAAGAAGGCACAGCGGGAAACCGGCGCCGCGGTCATCCTGATCACCCATGACCTTGGCGTCGTAGCGGGGGTCGCAGACCGGGTCACCGTCATGTACGCCGGGCGTCCGGTGGAGCAGGGCGCTGTAGACGAGATCTTCTACACGCCGCGAATGCCGTACACCATCGGCCTTCTTGGGTCCGTGCCACGGCTCGACGCGGACGTCAAGGAGCCTCTGGCAACCCTGCAAGGCAACCCGCCATCAGTGGTGGAGCTGCCGGCTGGGTGCCCCTTCGCACCGCGCTGCCCCATGGTGCAGGACAACTGTCGGGTGATCGAACCGCCGCTGTATCCCACCGAGAACCCCGAGCACACGGCGGCCTGTCATTACTGGGCAGACATCGCCGCCGAGAACCGCAGCTACCGCGACATCTTCCCGCTCCCCGACATCCCGACATCGCAGCTGGAACGGATACCGCGCGACCAGCGCCGCACGGTGCTTCAGCTGGAGGGAATGCAACGGCACTACCCGCTGATGAAGGGGGCGATCTTTCGTCGCCGGGTCGGAACCGTCTATGCCGTCGACGGGATAGACCTGGAGATCAAGGAGGGCGAGACCCTCGGGTTGGTTGGGGAGTCCGGCTGCGGCAAGAGCACCACCATCTTGGAGGTGCTGCAGCTCAAGCCGCCCACTGCCGGCAACATCGTGGTCTTCGGCAAGGACGTGCGTGGGATCAACGGCGGCCGCGAGCGGAAGTCGCTGAGGCGCGACATCCAGGTTGTCTTCCAGGACCCGATGGCATCACTGGACCCACGGATGCCGGTCTTCGACATCATCGCTGAGCCGTTGGGCGTGCACAACGTCGCCAAGGCCGAGGTGGAGCGCCGCGTGGTGGAGCTGTTAGAGCTGGTGGGACTGGAGCCCTCGCACGCCAGCCGCTTCCCGCAGCAGTTCTCCGGCGGGCAGCGGCAGCGGATCGGCATCGCCCGGGCACTGGCGCTGGAGCCGAAGCTGATCGTGCTGGACGAGCCGGTGTCCGCCCTCGACGTGTCGATCCAGGCTGGTGTGATCAACCTGTTGGACGAGCTGAAGGCAAAGCTGGGCCTGTCCTACCTCTTCGTCGCCCATGACCTCGCTGTAGTGCAGCACATCGCTGACCGGGTGGCTGTGATGTATCTGGGCAACATCGTCGAGATCGGTGAGGTGTCGGAGGTTTTCCGGCACCCGACACATCCATACACCCAGGCGTTGCTGTCAGCGATCCCCATTCCCGACCCCAGGAAGGAACGCAGCCGCGAGCGGATCCTGCTCAAGGGGGATCTGCCCAGTCCAGCGAACCCACCGTCCGGGTGCAAGTTCCGGACCCGCTGCCAGCGGTTCGCCACCTTGACCGAGGGTGAACGCCAACCGTGCTTGGAAACCATGCCGGACCTGTACGTCGTCGGACAGGACCACAACTCGGCCTGCCACTACAACGAAGAAAGGCAGGTCGTGTAGGTCGAGGACTGTGTCTCGAGCCCGATACCAGCTCTGTGAGTCCGACCGCAGGAGCACAGTTTCGGGCTTGTATAACGCATTCGTCACGATTTCGGGAACTTGTTAGCAGGCTGTGACCAAATGAGTGATGTCTCACGGCTGAACACCCGTAGGGTTTTTCTTAATGTCGGCGGCCCACCGGTTGTCGTCAATCATTTCACTGGAGGAATACGTGAAGCCTCGCAAGTTCTTAGCCGTACCGCTCCTCGCTGCTGCTCTGGCCATGAGCGCGTGCAACACCGGGGACACCGGAGCCGGCAGCACAGACCAGCCCAGCGCAGCGGCAATCAGCGCTCAGGACATCAACCCCCAGGACCGCGCCTCGCTCAAGCAGGGTGGGACGCTGCGTCAGGCCGTTGCTGACTTCGGTAACAACTGGAACCCGATGAACGTGAACGGCAACCTGGCTGACTTGACGGACGTCCGCGAGAACATGTCCGTTGCCATGTTCGACTACAGCGCCGAGGGCGTCCCCATGCCGAACCCCAACTTCTTGGAGTCCATCTCCGACAACGGGGCATCCCCGCTGGTGGTCACCATGAAGCTCAACCCGAAGGCCGTCTGGGGTGACGGGTCGCCGGTGGATGTCGACGACTGGATCGCCACCCTGAAAGCCTGCAACGGCCAAGACAAGGCGTTCCAGTGCGCCACCACCCAAGGCTACGACGCAATCTCCAACGTCAAAGCGGGCGCCGACAAGTATGAGGTGATCGTCAGCTTCAAGGCCGCCTACCCGGACTACACCCAGGTGCTGTCCTCGGTGCAGAAGGCGGAGAGCGTTGCCGACGCGAACACCTTCAACAAGGGCTGGACCTCGTTGAAGAACGAGTGGTTCAGCGGTCCGTTCAAGCTGGACAAGTTTGACAAGACCCAGAAGGTTCTCACCCTGGTCCCGAACGACAAGTGGTGGGGCGACAAGCCCCTGCTGGACACCATGGTCTTCCGCGCCATCGATGTCAGCGCTACCGCTCAGTCGTACGTGAACGGCGAGCTGGACGCGTTCGACATCGGCCCCGACCCGGATGCCTTCGCCAAGTCGAAGGGCGTCACCGACGGCGCGATCCGCAAGGCAGCCGGCCCGAACTTCCGACACTTCACCTTCAACACCAAGGCGGGGCTGCTCAAGGAGAAGACGATCCGTCAAGCCATCGTCCGGGGCCTGGACCGGGGCGCCATCGGTGAGTCGGACCTGGCCGGCCTGGAATGGCCCGCCACCCCACTGAACAACAACGTCTTCGTCAGCACCCAAGAGGGCTATGAGGACATGGCCAAGGCAACCGGCCTGGACTACGACCCCGAGAAGGCCAAGTCTGACCTGGAGGCAGCCGGTTGGAAGCCCGGTGCCGACGGCATCCGGGAGAAGGACGGCAAGAAGCTCGAGGTCAAGTTCTCTCAGCTGGCCGACGTGCCGGTGTCGGAGAACGAGGCCCTGCAGGCGCAGAAGCAGCTGAGCGAGATCGGAATCAAGGTCAACATCGTCACCGTGCCGATCGCCAAGTTCCAGGACGGCACCGTGCTGACCAACGCCGAGTTCGAGATCATCGCGTTCTCCTGGATCGGTACCCCGTACCCGTTCGGCGGCATCAAGCAGATCTACGGCACTGATGCTGAGTCGAACTTCTCACAGGCCTCCATCCCGAAGGTGGATGAGCTGATCAAGCAGATCGACGTGGAGATCGACCGCGCCAAGCGAGTTCAGCTGGCCAACGAGGCCAACAAACTGATCTGGGAGGAGGTCATGACTCTGCCGCTGTACCAGCGTCCCGAGCTGATCGCCGCCAAGGCGAAGCTGGCCAACTTCGGCGCAACCGGCCTCAGCTCGCTGCGCCCGGAGAATATCGGCTACCAGAACTAGTCGAGATGTCCGCTCTCTGACGGGATGGGCACAGCAAGACAGAAGTGGAGAGGGGCTGGTGCACCGACCAGCCCCTTTTTCCATGCCTGGAGATGCCAGGCGGGACTGACCGAAGACCTTCGCCACTACTAGCGTCCGTTCGAGCTCCTCAGGGAACAAGTTGAGTGCCCCCGAGTCACCAGAATGGAGTCAGCCAGCAGGACCGACCGGGCGATCCCCCGCATTCTCTATCAGCGGACTCGATAGGCGGGACTCGTATTCGGTGTGACGGTAGGAACCTACAGGACATTCGTCT
This sequence comes from uncultured Propionibacteriaceae bacterium, assembly GCA_902805915.1. GTDB lineage: Bacteria > Actinomycetota > Actinomycetes > Propionibacteriales > Propionibacteriaceae > Microlunatus. The sequence goes on from CADCUO010000141.1 coordinate 20,546, forward strand.
CACTTGAAAGAATTTCCCAGCAGGTTTGATTCAGCCAATCTGCAGAACACGACTTGACGCTACCGCGAACGTATGTTCGAATCTTGGGGCGCGATGGAGCGGACAGCAGATAGGAGATGATGCTCCGGCTGGGCTCCCGGGGTTGGTCGGCTCGAATGAGCTGCTGCGGAGCATCACCACACCGGAGTTTGCCGGAGTGACGTTCCACGAGGTGCTGGCCAAGTCAGCGCTGAACCACGTGCCACCCAGCAACCGACCGATGGCCGACGCCTGGACAATCAACCCGTACCGGGGCTGTCAGCACGCCTGCGTCTACTGCTTCGCCCGCCCGACTCACACCTACCTCGATCTGGATACCGACCACGACTTCGACACCCAGATCATCGTCAA
>CADCUO010000142.1 GCA_902805915.1 uncultured Propionibacteriaceae bacterium
ATCGCCTCCAGCACCCCCGGCGCCGTCTCGGATCGGTCGAGACCCACCACCACGACGTCGCGCACCGCCGGCTCCGCGTGCAGGCGTACCCAGTACTCCTGGAAGTGCACCGCCCGCCGGCCGCCGGGAGCCTCCGGGTCATCGATCACGATGTGGGTCTCGACCCGGTCGTTCGACATCGGAACCAGGTGCAGCGCGGGGTCCGCCGCGAGCCACCGGGCGCAGAGCGCCTTGGTCACCTCCGACAGTGGATAGCCGGCATCAAGCATCTGGGTACGGACTAGGTGGGTGGCGATGTCGAGGTCACCCAGACCGAACCAGGACGGCTCCACCCCGTAGGCAGCGAGCTCGTCCTTGACCCGCCAGGTCTCCCCAGCGCGGCCCCAGCCCCGGATCTGGTCGCTCGCCTCACCGAGGGTGTACATCATTGTGTCCAGATCCGGACAGATCCGCAGACCGTGCATGGTGATGTCGTCGGCGGTGTTGACCACAACGGTGATCTGCGCCTCCGGGTACGCCCGGCGGGCTCCGGCCACGAACTTCGAACCACCGACGCCGCCGGCCAGGATCACGATCTGCACCGAGCCAGTGTTTCATCCCCAGCGGGTCGCGAGAACCGCCGCCGCGGAGCGACGCAGGACGCAGCGGCCGGACAGGTACCCGCCCGCGGATAGGCTGGCAGCAGTTGTGGCTGAGCAAGTTCTGCGAAGGAGCCCACGGTGGTGGAGAGTCTGAAGAAGTTGCGTGAACCGGCGGCATTCGTCGTACTCGCGGCGTTGGCAGTGCGCCTGCTCGTCGGACTGGTCAGCGTCTTCGTGCTCGCCAGCGTAGACCGAGTAGGGACCGCCTCCGCAGCACGAAGCGTCGCCGGCTGGGTCACCGATCCACTCGCCACCGTGGTGCTGCTCGCGCTGACGGCTGGCTGCGTGCTGTGGCAGCGCACACCCCGGGCACGGCTGCTGGCCCAGCTGTCCGCCATCGTAGTCACTGCGGGAGTCGCCGCGAGCCTAGTTCTGGCACTGATCGGGACGACCGCGAGCCAAAGCATCAACCGGGTGCCGGCCCTGGTCGTGTTCCTGACCGACCTCGCCGTGCCGACCCTGGTTGCGGTCGCACTCTTCCGGCTGGTGCAGAGCCAGCCGGTTGAGCAGCGACCTGCGCTGCGGTCCAGCGCATCGGATTCGGATCACCGAGCCGACGCCGAGCATGGGTCGGGGGAACTCGCTGTGGCGACGTCCGATCCGGACGAGCCCACCTGGCAGCCTGATGTGGCCGCTGGAGCAGTGTGGACGACCGCAGGAGATGCGGCCTCCGGGGCAGCTGCTTCGGGTTGGGGAACTCCAGGTGACGCTGGGGGCTGGGTACCCGCGCCCAGTTCGCCCGACGAGCCGGTTCAGGTGGAGGGCCAGCCGCGGCCCTCAGCTGACCCGCATCACCGCGGTGGGGCCTCCCGGGGCGATCGCTGAGCGGACGGAACAACCCTCGGACAGAGCAAATCGGGTCCAGAACACCCCAATATCAGTTCTCCACTTGACTTGGAGGTATTGACGGGCATGTAATTTCATTCATGTAGTTCGGAGATGGACTGGTCAACGGGGACTGGCTGGTTCATTCGATTGTCAAGGGCAGGTTGTCACCGGCGAGACCCGCGAAGTCTCTGATGGCAGCGAAAGCAATGCACATTCGGGTCGAGAGGCGGAGCAGCATGCAGGAACTGATGAATTTCGAGAATGAGGGCGCTCTGAGCTGGCAGGAGCGCGCACTCTGTGCACAGACGGACCCGGAGGCCTTCTTTCCAGAGAAGGGTGGCTCCACCCGGGAGGCAAAGAAGGTCTGTCTCTCCTGCGACGTGCGCGGCGACTGCTTGGAGTACGCGCTCTCCAACGATGAGCGATTCGGCATCTGGGGCGGGCTGAGCGAGCGCGAGCGCCGCAAGCTGAAGAAGCGGGCCGTCTGAGGGAAGCGGTCGCCGTAGGCGCTGGCACGTCGCTGCCACGACCGGGCGCCACGGCCGGGCGAGGAATGGAGTCTGGCCGACTCCTCCCTTAAAGTGGGGGCGCGCCTCCGCGGGATGCGCCCGACGTGCAGAGGTAGTTCCCAGACCTGATGGCCAAAGATATCGCCCGCCACGATGAGCTGGACGATGGGCACCTCCGACCAAGCGGTCGGGAGGAATCTAGCCAACTACAGCTGCGTCCGGGCGCTCCAGGCGGCAGCTCCGATGTCAACCCGTGGGCCTGGGTTGAAGCCGAGCCCGAAGACGAGGTCCCGGTTGACGTCTCGTCTTGTCACGTCACCGCAGTGCTGGTCACGTTGAACGCCGAACGGTGGCTGTCCGACACGTTGGCCGGGTTGGCCCGGCTGACGCACCGACCCGACCGTCTGATCGCAGTCGACAACGACAGTACGGACGGGACCCGGCGGCTGCTTGACCAGGCGGTGGCCGTAGGAGTGCTCGACGCGGTCTACACCGGCGACCGTAGGTACGGGTTCGGTACGGCTGTCGGAGCCGCACTCAGCCAGGATCGCGAAAGCGCGGCACCCGTACGGCCGCCGGACCGCCAGCATGACTGGCTCTGGCTGCTTCACGACGACGCAGTGCCAGAGCCTGATGCGTTGACCCAGCTGCTGCGCCACGTCGTGATGGATCGAAGCATCGACATCACCGGCCCGAAACTGCTGCTGCCACGCCGCCGCAACCAGCCCCAGCAGCTGAGCGAGGTCGGCGTGTCCATCTCAGGCACCGGACGCCGGGAGCTGACGCTGGACCCGGGCGAAATCGACCAAGGCCAGCAGGACATCCCCGCACCCCGGCTCGGCGTGTCGTCCTGCGGGATGCTGGTCCGGACCGCTGTCTGGGAGGCCCTGGGCGGCTTCGACCCCGCGCTGCCCGTCTTCCGCGACGGTGTGGAGTTCGGGTGGCGGGCCCAGCTAAGCGGCTACCGGGTGGTGACCACTCCAGTTGCCGCGATGGTCCACCGCCAGGTGGGTCGCGCCGGCCTGCGGCCGGGTGGGGTTATCGGTCCGCGGCCCTCACGGCTGGACCGCCAGCTCGGCATGCTTGTCGTCGCCGGGCACGCGTCACCGCGGCACCTTCCCCTGGTCTGGCTCCGGCTGGTCTGGAGCTGCCTGCTGCATGCGCTGGGCTACCTTCTAGGCAAGGTTCCCAGACGTTCGGTGGAGGAGCTGGCTGCCCTGGCCGGCTTCCTGCGCCACCCCGGACGGGTGCGTGCCTTCCGGCGCCGAGTGGCTGCTCGACAAGTCGAGCCCGGGGCCGTAGAGGTGGTCGCCCAGCTTCGACCACCGTGGTGGTCCAGCCTCCGCGTCGCCTCAGAGGCCGTCTCCGCGGCGGTGTCCCAGCGTTACCGCGCGGTGGCCGGGGACACCGACGCCGCATCGTTGGATGAGCTGACCGGCGACGACTTCAGCACCACAGCGGTGGAGAAGGTCCAGAACCCGTGGCTGTCGCCGGTCGTGATCACTGGTGCGCTGACGGCGGTCGCCAGTGTGGTTGCGGCCCGCAGCCTGTTCGGCGCCGGGTCGCTGACCGCTCCCGATCTGCTGCCTGCGCCGGCCGGGCTGTCCGAGCTGTGGCACCGTGCGGTGTCGCCGATCTTCGGCGCGCCGCAGCAGCTGCCGCCGCCGTGGCTGGCGCTGGTGGCGCTCGGCTCCACCATGACGGCCGGACGACCGCAGTGGTTGGTCATCCTGCTGCTCACCGCGGTCGTGCCGCTCGCGCTGGTCAGCGCCTACCCACTCACCCGGCGGGTGATCCACGACCGCAGGATCCGGCTCTGGGTGGCGGTGACCTATGCCCTGCTCCCGGTGCTCCTCGGCGGCACCAACCAGGGACGGCTCAGCCTGAGCGTGTTCGCCATCGCAGTGCCGTTGCTGGCGCTGGCCGGACGCGCCATCGCGCTGCGCCGACCACGGACGCCTGAGGCATGGCGGGGCGGCTGGGCTGCCGGGGTGGTGTTGGTCGTACTGGTCGCCTTCGAACCCTCACTGCTGCTCCTCGTCGTCGCTGCTGGCACCGTCGCTGCCTGGATGCTGCGCCGAAGCCCGTCCAAGGCGGCGCGGATCGGCATCGCCGTCGGTGTCGTGCTGCTGGTGCTGGCGCCGTGGTGGCCGGGGATGATCGCGCACTGGGGCCGGCTGTTCGCCGGACCCGACGCGGCGGTCGGTGGCGCGCCCGCGGCACCGTCGGTCTGGGGTCTGATGTTCGGTCGAGTGACGGGTCCGGGACTGCCGCCGCTGTGGTTGGGGCTGACCGTCTTCGGGGTGATCTGGGTGCTGGCACTGGTCGGGCTGGGCCGCCGGCCGCGGAGCCGCGCCGTTGTCGCCGCCTGGGTGGCCGGCGTGCTTGCGTTCGCCGGCGCAGTGCTGTGCTCGCGGCTGGTCGTTGCCGTGCCGCCGGTCGGTACGGAGGTTCGTCCGTGGGTGGGGTGCTACCTGCTGCTCGCGTTCGCCGCCTTGATCCTGGCCGGCGGGATCGGAATCGACGGCCTTTCGGCGACGCTGGCGGGCCGCAGCTTCTCCTGGTTCCAGCCGTTCGCGGTGGTGGCCGGCCTGCTCGTCGCCGCGGTCAGTGTCGCCGCCGCCGGGTGGTGGGTCTGGGCAGGCGCCCAGCATCCGATCGAGCGGGCGAGGCTCGATGCGCTGCCGCCGTACGTGCTGAGCGCGATGCAGTCTGAGCGAAAGGTACGCGTCCTCGCCGTTGATCTCGGCACGCCGGAGGCCGGGTTCGCCGTCCTGGCCGACGACCAGATCCGGCTCGGTGACGCCGACCGTGGCTACGCCTTCGCTGGGTCGGCGGAAGCGCGCAACCGCGCCGAAGACCTGGTGATCCGGCTGGTCGCCGGCACCGCCGACGCCGACATCGGAGCCGAGCTTCGTGATCTGGGCATCGGCTACGTCTGGGTCGCCGGCGCCGACGAGGAGGAAACCTCTCGGATCGACAACACCCCGGGACTGAGCCCGGCCAGCGGGAACAACCGCGGCACCGTCTGGCAGCTGCAACCGGCGGTGTCGCGTGCCGTCGTCGCCGCCGGCAGCGAGCTGACCCCGGTCAGCTCCGGCACCGTGCTGCCTGCCGGACCAGCTGGCCGGCAGCTGCGCCTGGGAGAGGCAGCGGACCGCCGCTGGCGGGCAACTGTGGACGGTCAGCCGCTGGCTGCCGTGGATGGCAGCTGGCAGCAGACCTTCGAGGTGCCGGCCGCCGGCGGCCGGGTGGAGTTCGAGTACCTGTCGGCAGCTCGTTGGGCTCTGATCGGCTCGGGGCTGGCTCTGCTGGTTGCGATGGTGCTTGCGGCTCCCGCCGTGCGTCGACCCGAGGTACGCGACCCGGCACGCTCGGCCCGTAGAGCCGCGACAGTGACAGGATCCGACCGGTGAGCCGGCAGCTCCGTCGCCGCACCGGTCACCGGCGCCGGTCCGCGGCCGGACTTCTCGCGGTACTTGCTGCCCTCGTTGCGCTGCTGCTGGTGGCCGGCGGCGGCACCGCCATCACGGCGACGCGGGCGACCTTCATCCCCGACCGCATCCCGGTCGTCGGCCGTACCGGCACCATCTGCACAGTCGGCGCCAAGCAGGGCGACAGCAGCACCAGCCTGTCCGCCGTGGTGATGCGCCAGGCCCCGGGGCGGGATGGGACGCTGACCGGCACCCCGAGCGCCGCCGCGGCGCCCAGCTTCACCCTGACTGAACAGGGCAAGGGACAGGTGCTGCCCGGCTTTTCCCGGACCGTGCTGCTGGAGGGCAAGGGCGTGATGGCCACGGCCAGCACCGCCTCCGTCGTCACTGTGGCTACCACCGGTGCGGAGGAGGGGCTGATGGCGGCACCCTGCCAGCCGCCGCGCTCTGGCTCCTGGTTGGTGGGTGTCGGTGCCGGTCGGTCCTACCGCAGCGAGCTGGTGCTGACCAACCCCGACGACGCCCAGGCCGAGGTCAACCTCCGCTACTACGGCCGCAACGGACTGGTCGTGGTGCCAGGCAGCCCTGGCGTGGTGGTGGCAGCCCGCAGCTCCACGGTGGTGGCGCTGGAGCCGCTCGTCGCCGTCGAGGGTCCGTTGACGGTCGCCGTCCGCGCCGAACATGGCCGCGTCGTGGCTGTCGCCCGAAGCCTGGCCACCTCCGGGCAGCGGCCCACCGGTGCCGACTGGCACCTCCCCTCGAGTGCTCCCAGCCTCCGTACGGTCATCCCTGGCATTCCCGAAGGCGACGGCACCCGCGAGCTGTTCGTAGTGAACCCAGGCACCACCCGAGCCCAGGTCGGCGTCGAAGTCCTCGGCGAGCAGGGGAGCTTTGCACCGGCCGGAGCGGAGACGATCGAGGTCCCCCCGGAGAGCACGGCTGCTGTGCAGCTCGCCGATGGTCTAGCTGGAGCAGCTGGAGCGGTCCGGCTCACCAGCGACGTGCCGGTCACCGGCTCAATGGTCTCCCGGAGCACACGCCCGACCGCCACCCCCGACCTTGCCGTGCAGTCGGCAGCGCCGGCGATGTTACGTACCGGGCTGGTTGCGGTGGCAACCACCGACGCCGCCGACAGCGAGCTGGTCATGAGCAACGACACCGACACCGAGGTGAGTGTCTCGATGGAGGTGCTCAGCTATGCCGGTGTCACGCTGCGGCGCGACGACATCCTGCTCGCCCCGAACAGCACCGCCACCCGCGGACTGAACTCACCCGCGCCCTCGTACCTGGTGGTCAGGGCCCCCGGCAATATCGGCGTGTACGGGGGGGTGGTGCTGAGCCAGCCCGAGGGCGCGTCTGCCGGACTGACGACCATGGTCGTCAGCTCACCGGACGTGGCCAGCAGGGCACCGCGGGTACGCCACGACCCGACGGTTGGTCGCTGACCGGGGCGGCGAACTGCTGAGACGGGTTCGCCCGTTGAGCTGATACAGCCGCTCGGCAGCGCGCTATTCGGTGTCGTCGGCAAGGCCCTCTGGGTCGATCTCCTCGACACTGCGGCCGGTCAGGGCGGACAGCTGCTCGACTATGGTGCGATAGACCAGGATGCTCAACCCGCGGCGGGTCGCGGCTCGATGCTCCAACGGGCGTCGGTAGATCACTACCTGCGCCATCCGATCCGCGTCCGCATCCAGGGCCGCGGCCAGCGGCACTCGATCGCCCGACCAGGCGGTCTCCAGGAACGGCACGTCCTCCACACCGAATGTCACCCCGACCAACGCGTCTGGGCACTGGCGGGAGATCCGTTCCACTGCCGCATGCACCGCGTCGGTGAAGAAGTCGGACTTGGTGGCGGGTCGTGGCGGCATCGCCCGTCGACCGGTCAACGCGTTGGGCAACGTCAGTGGTCCACGCAGGCCGCGCGAGTGGCGATCACGGCGGCGTACGGACATGGCGACGAGCCTAGTGCCTCAGCCGGCCGGCAAGACTTGCCGCGAGTCGCCGGCCTCCCTGCAGTTCGCGGCCTCGCATCGGGTCCGCCTGCCCGACACCGATCGCGGCTGACACGCACGTCCTCCCACCATCGGTTCCTCCCTGGGAGTAGCGTCACGGCGGTGAGGTCAAGACGCTGCTCTCGAGCTGGTTGCTCACGTCAGGCCGTCGCGACGCTGACCTACGTCTATGTCGACAGCACCGCGGTGCTCGGTCCACTGGCCACGCAGGCAGAGCCGCACTGCTACGACCTCTGCCAGCCGCACGCCCATGCGCTGTCGGTTCCCTTGGGCTGGGAGGTGATCCGGTTGGCCGCGGAGCCCGACCCAGCCCCCACTACCGACGACCTGCTTGCGCTGGCGGACGCCGTCCGCGAGGTCGGGCTCTCCTACGAGCAACCGGTCGAACCCCATCAGGACCGTACAGTGCAACGCCGCTCGGGCATCGTCGAGCTCGGGCGCCGCGGGCACCTCACCGTGCTGGCCGATCCCGATTCCTGACCCACCGGGGCCTCATCTCGGCTCCGACCTGCCGCCGACACGACCACCGACGCCATGCCGATATCCTCTCCGGGAGATCGTAGGATGCTGCAACGATGATCAAACCGGAGATATTCAAGGCCAACGACATTCGCGGTGTGGCCACCGGCCCCGATGCCGAGTGGGACACCGACGGCGCTTTCGCGATCGGTGCGGCGCTGGTCGAAGCTTTGCACCTCGGTGCCGCCGAAGGTGCGCTGGTGATCGCCCGTGACATGCGGCTCACCAGTCCGGAGTTCTCCGCCGCCTTTGCCCAGGGCGTAGTCAGTCGCGGTGTCGACGTGGTCGACATCGGGCTGGCCAGCACAGACGGGCTGTGGTTCGCATCCGGCCACCTCAAGCTGCCCGGCGCCATGTTCACCGCCAGCCACAACCCAGGTCACTACAACGGCATCAAGTTCTGCCTCGCGTATGCCCGGCCGATCTCGCCGGCATTACTGCGCGACGTGGCCGAGCGTGCGATGCAGCCACTTCCGGATCCGCTCCCGGCCGATGCGGTGGGTGCGATCACCGAGATGGATCTGCTGCGCGCCTACGCCGCCCACCTGCACTCGCTGGTTGACCTGTCCGGGATCCGCCGGCTGAAGGTCGTCGCCGATGCGGGCAACGGGATGGCGGGGCACACTCTGCCTGCCGTGCTGGGCCGTGCGAACCTGGATCTGATCGGGATCTACACCGACCTGGACGGGTCGTTTCCCAACCACCCTCCGAACCCGCTGGTGCCGGAGAACCTGCTCGATGCCCGAGCCGCCGTACGAGAACACGGCGCCGACTTGGCGTTGGTCTTCGACGGAGACGCCGACCGCTGCTTCGTCATCGACGAGCGCGGCGAGGTCGTCAGCCCGTCGGCCATCACAGCCATGATCGCCAGCCAGGAGCTCGCTCGCGAGCCGGGCGCGACCATCGTGTGCAACACCATCACCTCCCGCTCCGTACCGGAGCTGGTGATCGAGCGGGGCGGCACGATCGTCCAGACCAAGGTCGGCCACACCTTCGTCAAGGCGGCCATGGCCGAACACAACGCCATCTTCGGCGGCGAGCACTCCGCCCACTACTACTTCCGCGACTTCTGGGGAGCTGACACCGGCATGCTTGCTGCGTTGCACGTCCTGGCTATGGCCGGGCACACCACCACACCGCTGTCCGAGCTGGTACGCGGCTTCTCCCACTACTCCGAGTCCGGCGAGATCAACTCCGAGGTGGACGACCCGCAGGCGGTTACTGCAGCGGTGGCGCAGGCGTTCGCGGAGCGGGCCAGCTTCGACTACACCGACGGGCTGACCGCGATCGGGCCGGACTGGTGGTTCAACCTCCGGTCCAGCAACACTGAGCCGCTGATCCGCCTGAACGTCGAAGCCGCGGACCCCGAGTGCACGGCCAAGCTCCGCGACGAGGTGCTGCAGCTGGTCCGAGCCTGACCCATTGCGGCCAAGGCCCCCCTCGCGGTGTCCAGCAGCCGGTGCCGACAAGCTCGGGAACGGTGTAGAAATAGGAACCGCACCGAACCGTCGAAGGAGTGAAATGGCTGTCGAACTGGCTCCCGAGCTGCTGGACATCTTGGCCTGCCCCAACTGTCATGGGTCCCTGGCCGTTGACCACGACCGCGATGAGCTGGTCTGTGTGGTCAGCGACTGTGGGTTGGCCTATCCCGTTCGCCAAGGCATCCCGGTACTGCTGATCGATGAGGCACGTCGACCTGATCACCACTGACGCCCTCCCACCACTCAACCAAGGCGGCGCCGATGCTGGTATTCGATGACTCGTTCCTGGAGGACCGCAGCGCCCTGGAACGGGCCGACCCGGTGCTGCGACGGCTGGCCGAGGCAGGTGCCCGGCTGCGCCGGGAGACCGCGGAGGCCAGAGCCCCGATCGCCAGCCTGGGGGACCTCTCCCGGCCGCGGGCGGTGGTTGCGGTCGGCCCGGAGTCGCGGTTCATCCGCGGCATGCTGGAGCCGGTCTGCCCGGTGCCGTTCGTCGCCTGGCCGGCGCACGGCCTGCCGGGTTGGGTGGGCGCCCTGGACCTGGTGGTCGTGCTGGCCAGCGAAGGCGCCCCAGCGGGAATGATCGCCACCGTGCACGAGGCGGTACGGCGGGGTGCCCAGCTGCTCATCGCCTGCCCACCGGCGTCCCCCGTAGCAGAGCATGCCGCGTCCCGCTCCACCACCGTTCTTCCCACAGGTACGGCGGACCCGCTGGCGGCTGCCATCGTGGTGCTCGCCGGCCTGCACCGGATGCATCTGGGGCCTGCAGTGCATGCTGATGCGGTCGCCGACGCCATGGACCAGGTGGCTGAGGACTGCTCCCCCTACGTCAGCATCTCCGAGAACCCCGCTAAGGACCTCGCCATCGGACTCGGTGACGCCCTGCCCTTGGTCTGGGGCGGATCGGTGCTCGCCGCCCGAGCCAGTCGCCGGTTGGCCGAGGCGCTGCGCGCCGCCAGCGGCCGCCCGGCCCTGGCGGCCGACGCCGATGACCTGCTACCCATCCTGGAGACGGTGGCGCCGCACGACCCGTTCGCCGACCCGTTTGAGGACGTGGCGCCGTCGGACCGACGGCCCTGCCTGCTCACCCTCGACGACGGCAACACTGACGAGCTGGTGCGGTCGGCGCAGAGCAGACTGCTGGCTGCGGCTGACCGCAACGACGTCCGGGTCTGCCGGGTCGAGCATCGCACCGGCTCGGATGTGGAGCGGTACGCGACCCTGCTGCAGACGGGGATGTTCGCCTCGGTCTATCTGGCTCTTGGGCTCGGTCGATATCACGACGAGTGAGGCGCGGACCTGGCTGCGCCGCCGGTCCTGCGGATCCAGATGCGCGTTGGCGCCCCTGAGTTCTGGCAGGATGGCCCACTGTGAGTGCTGAAGGTGGGACCAAGGCCGTCATCGCGGCGTTGATCGCGAACACGTTCATTGCAGCGACCAAGTTCGTGGCGTGGATGTTGACCGGCGCGTCCTCGATGCTGGCTGAGGCCATCCACTCGGTGGCCGACGCCGGAAACCAGGCGCTGCTGCTCGTCGGCGGCAAGAAGGCCCGGCGCGACGCTACCCCGGAGCACCCGTTCGGGTACGGCCGGGAGCGTTACATCTTCGCCTTCATCGTGGCGATCGTGCTCTTCTCCGTGGGTGGGTTGTTCGCTCTGTACGAGGCCTACCACAAGTACGAGGAGATCCACTCCGGCAAGCCGAACGAGCTGCTGGAGAGCCAGTGGTGGTGGGTGCCGATCGCCGTTCTGGTGGCGGCGATCGTCGCCGAGACTCTGTCGTTTCGGACCGCGATCATCGAGTCGAACCGGAGTCGCGGCAAGCAGAGCTGGAGCAAGTTCATCCGCTCCGCGAAGGCCCCTGAGCTGCCCGTCATCCTGCTGGAGGACTTCGCTGCACTGCTCGGTCTGATCTTCGCCCTGTTCGGCGTCGGGCTGTCGCTGCTCACCGACAACGGGTACTGGGACGTGGTCGGTACGGCGATGATCGGGCTGCTGCTGGTGGCTGTGGCGGTGACCTTGGCCGTCGAGACCAAGAGCCTGCTCCTCGGCGAGTCAGCCGGACCAGAGGTCAACACCAGGATCAGGGCGGCCATCGCCGCCACCGCCGGGGTGGACCGGGTCATCCACATGAAGACTCTGCACATGGGACCGGAGGAGATCCTGGTCGCCGCCAAGATCGCCGTCGATCCGGTGGACAGCGCGGCCGAGGTCGCTGCCGCCATCGATGCCGCCGAGGCAGCCGTCCGGGACGTCGAGCCGATGGTCACCTCCTTGTATCTTGAGCCCGACCTCTTCCGTGCCGAGTACGTGCCCGCCGCACGGCCTGAGCGGCCGTCCGCGGCAGGCCACTGACGTTGAGCTCAGTGAGCGCGATGAGGGTCTGGGTGCTCAACGGGGTGAACCTGGGCCGGCTCGGCACCCGGCAGCCAGAGATCTACGGCTCCACCACGTACGCCGAGCTGGTGCAGCGCTGTACCAGCCGGGGTGCGGAGCTGGGCCTGGACGTGGAGTGCCGGCAAACTGACTCCGAGGCAGAACTGGTCGGCTGGCTGCACCGGGCCGCGGACGAGTCGGTTCCGGTGGTGCTGAACCCGGGCGCCTGGAGCCACTACTCGATCGCTCTGGCCGACGCCGTCGCACTGCGCACCGCAGATCTGGTCGAGGTACACATCTCCAACATCCACACCCGCGAGGAGTTCCGCCATCACTCGGTGATCAGCCGGTACGCCACCGGAGTCGTGGCGGGCCTCGGACTGGCCGGGTACGACGCGGCGCTGGCCTATCTGGCGGGATGAGGAGCGCTGCCGGTGGCGGGCGTCACAGCGCGTCAGTTGGTTGCCGCCCCGCTCAGCACCTAGGCTGTCCAAATGGACTTCCGCGTTGCAGACCTGAGCCTGGCCGAGTTCGGCCGTAAAGAGATCACCCTCGCCGAGCATGAGATGCCCGGCCTGATGGCCATGCGGTCCCAGTTCGGGGACTCCAAGCCGCTGTCAGGCGCGAAGATCGCGGGCTCTCTCCACATGACCATCCAGACCGCCGTGCTGATCGAGACCTTGGTGGACCTGGGCGCGGAGGTTCGCTGGGCGAGCTGCAACATCTTCTCCACCCAGGACCACGCCGCCGCAGCGGTGGTGGTCGGCAGAGACGGCACGCCCGACAACCCACAGGGTGTCCCCGTGTTCGCCTGGAAGGGCGAGTCGCTGGAGGAGTACTGGTGGTGTGCGGAGAAGATCCTCACCTGGGAGAACGGCGACTCCGCCAACATGATCCTCGACGATGGCGGCGACGCGACGCTGCTCGTGCACAAGGGCGTGGAGTACGAGAAGGCGGGCGCCGTTCCGACCCCGACCGACGACGACAGCGAGGAGTAGCAGGTGGTCCTCGGGCTGCTGTCCC
>CADCUO010000143.1 GCA_902805915.1 uncultured Propionibacteriaceae bacterium
AGGGTCGGACACCGCCGGCGCCATGGCGTCGCTCGAGGAGACCATTCAACCGAGGGCTCTCGTCTCGCCGCACGTTCACGAGAACGATGTGTGGGTCTATGTGCTGGAGGGAGAGATCGGTGTGCTCGTCGGCGACGAGGTGGGAGCCGCCCGAGCCGGCGAGTGGGCACTGAAGCCGAGAAACGTTCCGCACGCGATGTGGAACGCCACCGACCGGCCCGCGCGGGTCATCGAGGTGCTCACGCCCGCTGGATCGGAAGAGTGGTTCGAGCAGATATCCGGTGCCAGCCCGGAAGAGTTCCGTGACGCGTGCCTCATGCATGGGATCACGTTCCTCCCCGACTCGCCGTGGAACGAGCGCCTTCGCCGCGACTTCGGGGTGGGTGGCACCACGTAGAGCACCCCAGGCTGGCTCTCCTGCGCAACCCGGCCTCTGGGACGGGTCCCACAAGAGCTCGGAGCGCGATCCGCTGGGTGACGATCCGTCGCTCGGAAGGCGCCGAGCTGGTCATCAACCGCCATTGACACGCGGACGCAATGGGAGAGACCAGTCCCTGAGGTGGTCGGTGTAGCACCGATCCCAGACCCCATAGGTGACGGGGTCGGACCCCACCCGGTACTCGTAGTACGGGATGCCCGGGGCATTGCTCTTCAGAGTCGGACCCGACAGGAAGGTCACGCCCGCCTCGTTCAGGCATTGCTGGAACCGGTCGAAGGCTGCCTGATAGACGGCGAACTCCTCTGTCAGCTCGCCTCCACCCGGATCGCACGTCGCCCTGATCTCGGCCAAGACCTCAACCGAGCGCGACAGGTACGGCATCATCTGCTTCACGTCGTCTGCCGCAAGCGCCGCCATCTTGCCGTCCTCTTCAACACGGAGTCGCCCCGCAAGAGCGGCCAGCTTCGCGTCCCCACTCTCTGTTGCCTTCCGCTCGAAGCGTTCGAGCTGGGCTCTCAGGGCCTCGCGTTTGGAGGGGTTCGTTGCCATCGCGCCGCTGCCCAGCCGACCCTGCGAATAGCTCAGCTCCGCGGCCTCATCGACCATTCCGCACGCCTCTGCCCGCAGATTCTCCGGCGTACCGCCGGCCGCCACGGACGTGTCCGGTGGTGTGCGAGTGGCCAGAAGCGCCCCTGCAACCAGCACCACGAGCAGCACCGCCGCAACTGCGGTGATGCGGCGTGCCCTACCGCCCTTGGGGAAGTGACCATACGGCTGTGCCGGCACCGCACCACGAACATCATGGCTGCGCAGGTCGAGCGATCCGGCACCATCGGCGTGGCCGGTCTGATGACTGGGCGAGCCAGTTCCAGCCAGCACGTCTTCGAGATCGACCGGCGCGACGTCACGTCCGATACGTCGCACGTGGTTGTGGACCCTTGACTCGATCTCGGTCATCGTCTCTCCTCGAGCTCTCGCCGCAGCTTGGCCAGGCCGCGTCGGAGATGGGTACCTACCGACGACTTCGAGATGCCCATGGCTGCCGCCGTCTCGTCGTAGCTCCAGTCGCAGCCGTGCACGAGAACGACTGCCGTGCGCTGGCCGATCGGGAGCCGAGCCAGGGCGGCCTCCAGCTCGTCGTCGTTCTGAGGACTGGAAGCGGCCGAGGGCCCGGGCCAGTTCGGACCGATCGGTGGTCGGGGCGGTCTACTCCGGCTGTGACCGACTCGGTACAGGTAGCCGACTGGGTTCTCCATGTCACGCAGCCGGTGCCAGTTCTCCCAAGCCCAGGTGAGGGCCTCGGCCGTGGCGTCTCGCCCGTCCTCCGGGCCGCGCAGCGCAACCAATGCTTGTCGGAGCCGGGGCTCGTTCGACCGGAAGAACGCCACGAAGTCAGGCTGCGTCGTGCGACTCACGTCGGCTGTCTCCACTCCCTATAGAGCAGAAGCGGGCGGATCTGCGTGACAGGATCCGAAGAATTCTCGCAAGGCCCTGCGGCCATGCTGGCGCAGATCGTGCCAACTCCATCGCGCCTGCTCTAGGAAGTGGGG
This sequence comes from uncultured Propionibacteriaceae bacterium, assembly GCA_902805915.1. Classification (GTDB taxonomy): domain Bacteria; phylum Actinomycetota; class Actinomycetes; order Propionibacteriales; family Propionibacteriaceae; genus Microlunatus. Next base: position 1,990 of record CADCUO010000143.1, read on the forward strand.
TCGTACATGATCTCCCGGACCTCCTGCGCGCAACGGCAGCCGTGGGCGATGCGGGCGGCCCATGCCAGAGCCTCCGCCCGCGACGGCACCTCGATGACCGAGAAGCCGCCGATGACAGCCTTCGTCTCTGGAAACGGGCCCTCCCTGACTGCACCGTCAGTGCCCACGATGGCCGCCTGCTGGCGCTCCACCCCGCCGCCGAAGATCCAGACTCCGGCGTCCTTTGCTTCCTGGACCACAGCGTGCGAAGCCTCGCCCACTGCCGGCCACTCCTCGTCCGGAATGTGAGCCATTGAGCCGTCGTCGAACGAAATCAGGTACCGCTGCATCTGTGACTCCTTCGTTCAGGGCAACCATTGCTGCCCACGCGTAGCCGGGCCGAGAGTATTTGCCGATGTCCCCTCCGGCCGCTGGCGAGGCCGGCGCTCGACCCGGCCGTCCCGGCCGACCGTCGTCGGCTTCGCCGCCTTCGGGCCATGTCAGGACGAGGACGCGAGTCTCAGCACAGGCCAGCTCCACGCCATGAACCTCGATCCGGAGACTGGGGTGGGGGGCTCGGCCGGTCGCTACTGCGAGGACCGACGAACTAGCTGAGAGGGCATACGACGACGTTGTGCTCTGGGTCGTACCCAACAACAGCCGAGCGCGCAGGCTGTACGAGTTTGAAGGCTGGACGGACGACGGCGCGAGTCGGGACCAGGACGTTCTAGGAGCCGTGGTCTCCGAGGTCCGGCACCGACGCCAGGTGTAGCGAGCGACCACGACGAGGGCCCGGCCAACCCGCGGTGCGGTCGCTGCGTACACCGGGACACCGAAGCCTGGAAGGCGAACGGCAACATCGGACTCAGCGAGGGGACCCACCACTAGCCCATAGACGACTGGGATGAGGCTGCATTGCGGTGAGCCACACTTCGCCGTGGCCCAGGTGGTCGGAATCCACGATCGTGCTCCGACGACTGCTCGTGGGTCAGTCCGAACGAGCGCCATATGCGAAGAGGCCCTGGCGGTAGCGGAACACAAGCTCCGTGGCCGTGTCGTCCGGGCTCCCCGGCGGGTCCGTCAGCAGGTGCCGGTTGTCGAAATCGCTGAGAGCCCGCTGGAACTCAGCGTGCATGTGTCGAGTTGCTGGTTCGTCAACGTGTCCCTCGCGGGCGGCGACGTTGTGCACGCAGCGTTCCGGTGTGGGCAGCAGGATGACGTAGTGGAGATGGTTCAGCTCCGTCGCTTCGAAGAAGGTCGGCAGCCACCACGGCCCGAGGACCCCGTCGTAGACGGCCTCGTATC
>CADCUO010000144.1 GCA_902805915.1 uncultured Propionibacteriaceae bacterium
CCAGCTCGATGAGCCGGGGCGGGGGCCGCGGGGACGACTGTCTGCTCGAGCTTTCCCGACCCTAGTCCACGGCGGCTGGGAACCGTCTCGATGAGTGCTGACCGCTCCACCTCGGTGAGGTTGAGCGCATGTGCCAGTGAGCGCACTGTGTGTGGGTAGGGGCGGGTACGGGTGCCGCGTTCCAGCGCGCTGACCGCATGCGGGGTCAATCCAGCCCGCTCGGCAAGCTCCTCTTGGGTGAGGCCCGCCCGCTCGCGCAAGGTTCGCAGTGTGGTGCCGAAGCCCGCCGCGGCGTGGTCCCGCTTTACCAGCACGCATGCATAATATCGCGCGACTAACCATTGTGGCCGGACTTATCGATGGCTATAGAGCATTTGGCACCCGCACGCCACGGACTGTGTCAGGACTGTGCGAGTGCTGAGCGTGGCTGTGGTCGCTGGCTTCCAGCAACCTTGCTCATGTACGGGAATGACCGAACCCGCACCTATCAAGGAAGGCAAGCATGGAGCTGCTGAGGTATACGGCGTTCAGCCGGAGCAGGGATGGGGGCAACCCCGCAGGAGTCGTTCTGGATGCGAGGGGGTGTGACTCCGAAGCAATGTTGGCGATCGCGAGGGAGGTTGGTTTCTCCGAGACTGCGTTCCTGTTTCCTGTTGCCAACGCCGAGTTCGTGGCGAGGTATTTCAGCCCACGGGCTGAGGTGCCGTTCTGCGGTCACGCCACCATCGCCGCCGCCGTCGCGTACGCCGAACGGCACGGCACTGGCGCCCTCACCCTGCACACCCAGTCGGGGCGGGTCACCGTCACGACCCAGAGGTCGCCGGACGGGACTCTGGCTGCCACGCTGACGAGCGTCCCACCGCGAGTGGCAGACCTCCCCGAGCAGGATCTGGCCGCGCTGCTGCGCTCGTTGCGCTGGACCGCGGCGGAGCTGGACCCCAGACTTCCACCGCGGGTAGCGTTCGCGGGCGCATGGCATCCCATCCTGGCCGCCTCGGAACCCACCCGGCTGGCGGAACTGGACTACGACTTCGACGCACTGACGACGCTGATGGACGCGCGAGGTTGGACCACCGTTGACCTTGTCTGGCGTGCCAGTGACCATATCTTCCACTGTCGCAACCCGTTTCCGCCGGGAGGAGTGGTGGAGGACCCGGCCACCGGCGCGGCGGCGGCCGCCTTCGGCGGCTACCTGCGCCACCTCGCTCTGCTGCCGACGCCCACCACCATCTCGGTGCTGCAGGGAGCAGACCTCGACAGACCGAGTCAACTCAGCGTGCACATCCCTGCTGATCCCCGCACCGGAATCTCCGTCACCGGCAACGCGGTTTCTCTCGTAGACACCGGAGAGCGGCTGTCAGCCGAGACCGGTCCCCCTGCCAGCCATAACGACACCCACACCTCTAGCCATAACCACACCACCACCACCACTACCAAAAGGAGTAAGTGATGACATCACAACGGCGTACCCACGCCCTGCTGGTCGCCGGCCTGGCCGCCGCCGTCAGCACCACGATGGCCGCCACCCCGGCCGAGGCAATCGACGCAGGCCGCAGCCCGTTGGAACGGGTCTCGGTGACGTCGAGCGGCAAACAGACCGCCGGCAGCGCCCCCCGGTTCCTCAAGATGTCGGCCCACGGCCGCTACGTCGCATTCGACTCACCCGCCACCACCTTGGTGCGCGGCGACACCAACGGCAAGCGGGACGTTTTCGTTCGCGACCGGAAGACCGACACCACACAACGAGTTTCGGTCAGCTCAGCCGGCCGTCAGGGCAACGAGAACAGCACCGAAGCAGCGATCTCCGCGAACGGACGGTTCGTAGCCTTCACCTCCGGGGCTACCAATCTCGTGCGCGGGGACACCAACGACAATCCGGACGTGTTCGTCCGCGACCTGAAGCTGCAGACAACCCGCCGCGTGTCCGTTGGCGCTCGCGGCAAGGAAGGCAACGGCGCCAGCAGCCTGCCTTCAATCTCGGCTGACGGCCGGTACGTGGCCTTCCAGTCCAGCGCCTCCAACCTGACCTCCGGCGACAGGAACAGGGCCGAGGACGTGTTCGTGCGTGACCTGCACAAGAAGACCACGTCTCGGGTGTCGGTCCCGCGTCGAGGCGGTCAGTTTGCAGGCCCGAGTGCGCTGGCCATGGTGTCTGACAACGGACGTTACGTAGCGTTCATCTCCAACCCTCGCAACGCGGATGTCTTTGACGTCTTTCTTCGTGACCGGCGAGCTGGTATCACCCGGCTTGTCTCCCGGGGCATCAATGGCGGGCCGATCAACGGCATCACGGGACAGATCTCTCTGTCAGGTAACGGCCGCTACGTCGGCTACATCTCCGACGCGAGCAACATCGTCGCCGGCGACACCAACCGCGATTGGGACGCCTTTGTTTACGACGCCCGCACCAGAGTCACTCAGCGTGTGTCGGTAGGCAGTGGCGGTGTGCAGGGGAACGGGTTCAGTGACCAGGTCTCGCTCTCACGTACCGGGAGGTATGTCGCCTTCGCCTCCGAAGCGAGCAACCTGGTCCGTGGCGACACGAACCGGGCTGGGGACGCGTTCGTGCGGGATCTGCGGACCGGACTCACCCGCCGGATTTCGACCGCAGGCGGCAAGCAGGCCAACGACGTCAGCGGTCCTGGCTACGCTCCCCAGGTCGCGCTGTCAGCCGACGGACACCATGCCGCGTTCGTGTCCGAAGCCAGCAACCTGCTGGCCGGTGACACCAACAGCGCCCCTGATGTCTTCGCCTGGGACGATCCTCTCCACCACTGAGGTGTCACCCGAGCGCAGCATGCCCATCAGCACAGCACTGAAGTAGCCGATCGGTGGGGGTGCGCCAGGCGCACCCCCACTGCCGAACCCATGGATGGCTTACACCGCCGGCGTCTTCTCAGTGATCCGAAGGTAGTAGCCACTCGGATCGAGGATCCGGAAGTCACGGAGGCCCCAAGGTCGGGCCGTGACACCTTCCTCAAGCGGCCAGCCGGCTGCGCGGATCCGGTCAACCTCGGCATCCAGATCATCCACTTCCAGCACCAGCTCGACCCCCGTGGGCGGCCGGCGGGCCTCCAGGTCAGCGACGGGCGGTCGGGCCGCCGCACCAATCCGGACCTCGCCTCGTTCCATCGCTAGATAGGGAGCCTCGGCGGTCCGCTCATCGCGTACCAGCACGAACCTGAGTACGTCGGTGTAGAACAAGGCGCTGACATCGAGGTCAGCGGGGAAGATCTCGAAGCGCAATGTCATCGTCATGGGCGAAGAATGCCACCGTAACGGGGCCTCCGGATGGCCCCGGCGGACCTGAGGTGTCGTGGACCACCCCAGACTCATTGGCGTAGAGGGTAAGTCCTTCAACGGTGCAGCGTTCTGCGTCCAGGCGCGACATGCTTCGAGCAGGACCTCCGATCAGGCGCACTTCGACGGCCGCCTAGCACGCGATGCTGCTCGGCGTCTCCAGGCTGAACCGGACACTCAACACACATTGGAAAGCGCGGTCGCCCTCGCCACGGAGACGATAGATGGCTGCGACTTTGCCGGCGTCTCGATCGCCCACCGAAAGCGGGAGATTGACACGCCGGCCCTCACCGATGAGATCGTCCGGCGGGGCGATGAGTTGCAGTACGAGTTGCAACAGGGCCCATGCCTGGACGCCATCTGGGAGCAGGACACGATCTGCAGCTCCAACTGGGCGGAGGAGAAGCGCTGGCCGGAGTGGGCGCCTCGGATGGCGTCGGAGCTTGGCGTGAGCTCAATGCTGTGCCTACGGCTCTACACCTCTGCCGACACCTTGGGTGGGCTGAACCTGTACTCACACCGGGTGGCGGCCTTCGATGACGACGACGTCAACACCGTCACCTTCTTGGCAGCGAACATTGCGGTGGCGTTGGCCGAGTCGCAGCAGGCGGAGCAGATGCATAACGCGATCTGGAACCGGACGGTGATCGGGCAGGCTCAAGGAATCTTGATGGAGCGGTTCGGCATGGACCCCGATCGGGCCTTTGGGGTGTTGCGCCGCGTCTCCCAGGTCAGCAACGTCAAGCTGAACCAAGTCGCCGCAGAACTGGTGCGCACCCGGCGAACACCAGGCGGCGTTACGGCCCAGGTCGCATCCCATAACTAGTCTCAGTCTGAGCCACCGCCGCAAAGCCGGGGTTAACGGCTGCGGATCGCTGGTCGCTGAGAAGGGAGCCTCGAACGGTCCCCGGCCAAGGCTCCCCTTCTTCAGCAAGGAACGACCACCGATCCCCCGATCGTCGCGGCCGCCTTGCCATGCGAGTTACCATCCTGCGGACGGTTCTAATCCCCAACATCCGAAACGGCCATGTCCTAAACCGGACGCGGCATGAGGTTCTAGTTCATCTGCAGATCGGATACCTTTTCAGGTGTGCGGGCGACAATGCACCCCCGAGCATCGTCGCCCACAATGAATGCTTCACCACGATGATCCGCCCCGTCTGAGCCGTGAGGCTCGGGCGGGGCGCATCGTTGTGGCCCCTCCCAACATGGGGGCGCGTCCGGAAGTGGAAAAGCCCTAAACCGGACACGCGTGGACCTGTTGCTAGTACGCCGCCTTTACTACCTTCAGAGGAGGAGGGCGCCCCTCCTAACCCCTGGCCCCCCGGGGGTTCCGTGTAACTGCGCTCCCCCACTGCAGCTCTATTCCCCGATGGAGCCGGTGGGGGGCGTCCACGGTACGCCTCTCCAATAATGGGCAGGAAGCCTCTCCGGACCATGAGGCCCGGCCTTGAGCTGATCAGCGAACAGCACTATGCGCCCTGTGGCCGTTGGCAATTGACACCCTTCCTGTGTTTCGTCATTATCGTTCCCCATAAGGGGAGTACCCCCGTGGCGGACGCGTCGTCAGTACGGTCTGAAGTCAGGCCCGGCGCGACTGGTCCCGGACGCGGGTCCGGGGTGGGAGAGACCTTCGACCTCGGTTGAAGGGACGCTTGCTTTGGACCCCATGTACTTCTCTGCGCCCGCGTGGGCCTGGGCCGCGCTTACAGTTGGCATCCTCGCCATGCTGGCGGTCGACTTGCTACTGCACCGCGACAACCACGAGATCGGGTTTCGGGAGGCCGCAACCTGGAGCGTGGTGTGGATCCTGCTCGGGCTGGGCTTCGGCGCCTTGTTGTGGCTGTGGCAGGGCGGGGAGGTCGCCGCCACCTACTACGCCGGCTATCTGATCGAGAAAGCCCTGTCGGTCGACAACGTCTTCATCTTCGCGATGATCTTCGCCGCCTTCGCGGTGCCTCCGGCCTACCAGCACAAGGTGCTGTTCTGGGGCGTCGTCGGTGCGCTGGCCTTCCGGGTGGTCTTCATCTTCGCCGGAGCCACACTGCTGGAGGCGCTGTCATGGACCGCCTTCGGCCTCGGCGCGCTGCTGCTCTACACCGCCTGGAAGATGGCGTTTGCACACTCGACCGAGGTCGACCCCGAACGCAACCTGCTCGTACGGCTGTTGCGCCGGCTCGTACCCACTACTCCGACCTACGAGGGTGGCCGGTTCTTTGTGCGCCGTGACGGGCGGCGCACTGCGACGTTGCTCTTCGTCGCGCTGGTGGCCATCGAGGGCACCGACCTGGTCTTCGCCATCGACTCGGTGGCCGCGGTGCTGGCTATCACGACGAACACGTTCCTGGTGTGGGCTGCCAACGCCTTCGCCGTGCTGGGCTTGCGGGCGTTGTACTTCTGCCTCGCCGGCCTCCTCCGCCGCTTTGTGCACCTGCACTACGGACTAGCTGTGTTGCTCGCCTTCGCCGGGGTGAAGCTCATCCTCGCCGAGACCCCCGTCGGCAAATTGCCGGTTCCCATCACCCTCGGCGTAATCGCGTTGACTCTTGCCGTCAGCATTGCGACCAGTCTGCTCGCCACCCGCCCCGCCCGCTCCACTACTGACGCCAGTCACTAGGTCCGTCCCAGTCGAAGGAGAAACTTGGGCGGCGCCGTTGCACCGGGTGGGAGGTGCGCTGCGCATGCAGATGTCAGCTGGCTCGGCACCTGGTGAAGAGAACGGCTTGGCCGCCTTCCCCGGCGTCGTGAGCTGCCAGGTGTGCGGTCGCGTAGGTGAGGAAGATGGATTCTCGGAGGTCGCGAGAGAGGCTGCGGAGGGGTTCTGCGAAGCCGTAGTCGATGACGGTGTCGAAGGCTGCTCGGGGGTCGGCGTCGAGAGGTTCGACGAAGGTTCTCTTCTCGACGCCGGTCACGGTGAATCCATGCGGTGAAACGGCGGTTCCAATGCGGGATTCACTGCCCAGGGTGGCGTGCGGGTCGGGCAACGCGTACCCGTGCTGCGCCGCTGCTTCACGCATCAGTCGGTTAACCGTGAGGCCGTCTTGCGCCGGGGTGGTGAAGACCAGCGCCGCCGACGGTCGGCTGACCCGTCGCCAATCGGCAACGGCAAGGGGCAGGTCAGGCAAGTATGGGATGGCTGCGACACAGAGGACTGCGTCGAAGCTCGCGGGTGAGAACGGCAGCTGCTGGGCGTCGGCGCGGACGTAGTGGCAGGCGAGGCCAAGCGACTGCCTCACACCGACCCGCAGCATCTGCTCAGAGATGTCAATCCCGACGACGGTGGCCGTCGGACCCGCAAGGTGGCTAACGGCGCGGGCTGCCAGACCGGTTCCGGTGGCGACATCCAGGATCAGCTGCCCCGGCTGGGGCCCGAGGAGGCGTGCGGCGACGTCGGCTTGCCAGACGTGCGCCTGGCTCTCGTCGTAGGTCGCGGCTCGACGGTCGAATTCCTCAGCCACCCAGACGCTGCTTCGCGAGGTGGGCGCCATGGGTCTCCTTTCCCTCCGCGCGCTCAGCGTACCCAGGGCCCGTCTCGCCTGCATCGCATCAATGGCGACCCGCCGGTCGCCTCAATCCAATCAAATCGGACCGCCACTGAAGGTCGCAGCTAGGGCCAGGTAGGCAGCATCACCCTCATGGATGTGTGTTGAGGATCAGCTGGTGACTGCTACTGGGACGGTGGTAAGACTCGTGCACTTTCCGCAGCAGGGCTCCTCGCCGTCGCCTTTCACAGCATCTGCTTGGCGAAGTGCGACAGATCCTTCGGCGCCCCGTGTCCATCGCTCTCCTCGCCGAGACAGCAATCCTTTCAACGGCCCAGCTCCTCACCTCGATCAATGAGGCGGCTCTAGGCCTTAAGGCAGGCGTTGGGCGCGATCGACCGCCCAGGCCCGGCCCAGATCGTCGACCACGGCAGGCACTGGAGTTGGCGTCAATGCCCGCCGCTGGCGGCCGAGCGCTCCCGACCTGGCTCGCCCTGACCGGCGGGTTGGCCGAATGCGGAGGTCCAAGTCCGCCTGGCCCGCCGTCCCCGGTTGTTGCTTCCCCACTTGTGGGCGGGGGAAGTGGGTCAGTTTGAAGCTGACCCACTACCGGCCTGAGAAGTGAGTGCGGCGGCGACGTCGGTAAGGAACCGTTGCGCGGTCTGGAGTTCGGCGGGGGTGTAGTCAGCCAGGGCGGTTCGCGTGCGGTGCAGGAAGTCGTGGAGCACGGTCTGGGCAAGCTGGTGGGCGGTGTCGGTGACCTGCAGGTTCCAGCGCCGTCGGTCTGAAGCGTCGCGCATTCGATGAACGTGACCGGCGCGTTCCAGCCGATCGACCAGCGCGGTGGTCGCCGCCTTGGACAGGCCTAGCTCGGTACCGAGCTGGCCGACGGTGACCGGGTCGCCGTGTCGGGCGAGCAGCGAGACAGCGGTCAGATCCGTGGTGTGGGCGCCGCTCAGATCGGCCATCTGCTGGGCGAGCCGGGTCATTCCCTCACCGATCCCGTGCAGTAGCGCGATCAGCTGCTCGATGAGCTGATCGCGATCTGCCTCTTGCGCTAGTTCCGCCATCGAACTATCGTACTCCTTGTACTAATCACCAATCGTACTGATGGGATGAGTCTAGCCGTGACGCACCCACCGTGCAGGTGAGGAAAACGCAAGGAGCCCTGCGGCGTGCCAGCCGCACCCGCCGTTGACCGATCACTCCCGGACAGGAGAACAGTTGTGATGAACCTTGACCTGCGGCAGCTGACGCGCCGCCTCGATTCCCACTCTCTCGCTCAGGCGGCCGTGCTCGTGGCTGCGGTCGCGCAGCTACCCACCGCCGCATTGGGATCGCGCAGCCGCGGCGATCGGCCAAGCGTGGAGCAGCTGTCGAACAGTTTCGACATTCCGACCGTCCCGGCGAACGGCACGTTCGCGGTCTGGGGGCCGCTGTACCTGGGGTCGCTGGCGCTGGCCGGCTATCAGGCACTCCCCTCCAGGCGGGGCGACCCGCTCCTCCGCCGGATCCGGCTGCCGTTCGCTCTCGCCTGCGCAGGTAACGCCGTCTGGGTGCCGCTGTTCACCTCTCGCCGCTACACCGCAGCGCTTGGGGCGATCCTGACCACGCTGGCTGGATCGACGCTCGCCTACGCCCGGGTCAGCTCCGCCCCAGCCCTCACCCGGACCGAGGCGTGGCTGGTGCGAGCCCCAGCCGGCGCTCTCAGCGGCTGGATCAGCGTGGCAACGCCCTCCGCCTTCACGACGACCCTGCTCGCCGCCGGCGGCCGCAACCTAAGCCGGGGCCATTCCCGTGTTCCCCGTTGGCCGGTGCCGGTCCTGGCGGCGGTGACCGGCGTCGCGGCCGTGGTCACCCGGAGGCTGCCGGGCTCGCTGAGCTACCCCGCCACCGTGGTCTGGGGGCTCGCCGGCGTCGCGGCCAACCGCCGTGCCACACCGGCCGTCCGGGCGGCTGCGGCCGGCAGCGCCGTTCTGCTGGCGACGACTGCGCTCGCCGGTCGGCCGCGGCGGTGACCGCAACCACAGACCCCACTCCGGCCCGAACCGTCCGGGGTCGGCGAGCGGCCTATGGGCAGCCTACGGACCGGATGTGCCGCCGTGCTGGCACAGGCCGGGTCGTCCTTTCAGAGTGCAGCCGTGCTGGTGCGGCCCTTCCCGGAGCCGTGGTCAGCCCTACGAGATGGTGGAGTGGGTTGTGTATCGACTAACTGTTGTGGCGGCGAGCCCCCGTAAGGCCTGGGCCACCCTGGTCCTCACTGTGGTCGCGGTCGTGGGCGTGCTGTCCCTGAACAACCCCGAGCCGGCGTCCCCGGATTCCTCGTCCGGCCTGCCGGCGACGTTCCAGTCGGTCCAAGTGGAGCGGCTCCAGGCTCAGCTGCCAACCACAGGGTTCGACCCGGTTTTCGCGGTGGTCAGCCGCACCGACGGCGGCGCCCTCGCCCAGCTGGACCTGGACGAGGTGGCCCGCCGGACCGCCAGGCCGGGATCAGTTTCAGCCGGGGCGCCGGCGAGGCCTCCCGAGGTCTCGCCAGACCGCGCCGTTGCAGTGTTCGTGGTGCCGGTGTCGACCGCCGGCGGTGACGAAGCGGTGGCCGAGCGGGTCCAGGCGTTGCGGGCCGAGATTCAGCAGGGCCTGCCACAGCAGGTGCAGGTGCAGCTGACCGGCGGGCCGGCCTTCACCACAGACTTGATCGGCGTCTTCGACGGCGCTGACCTGACCCTGCTGGTGGCCACGGTGGCTGTGGTGGCGGTGCTGCTGCTGGTGACCTACCGGAGCCCGGTGCTCTGGATCGTGCCGCTGATGGTCGTTGCCGCGGCCGAGCAGGTCACGCTGCGGCTGGTGGAGAACGTGCTGCCCCGACTCGGGTTGGCTGCCGACGGCAGCACCACCGGCATCACCAGCGTGCTGGTCTTCGGCGCCGGGACCGACTACGCCCTGCTGCTGATCGCCCGCTACCGCGAGCAGCTGCGGCTGAACCCGAGCCGCTTCACCGCCATGCGCATCGCGCTGCACCGCACCGCCGAGCCCATCCTGGCCAGCGGAGGCACCGTGGTGCTGGCCTGCCTGACGCTGCTGCTGACCACCCTGGAGGGCACCCGCGCACTCGGTGTCGCGGCCGCACTCGGCGTACTGGTGGCGATGGTCGCCGCGTTGGTCGTCCTGCCGTGCGCGATCGTGGTGTGCGGGCGCCAGCTGTTCTGGCCCTTGATCCCACGAACGGGCAGCGCGAGCACCGATGGGCGGCTGTGGGGCCGCCTCGGCGCCGGAGTGGCCGCCCGGCCGCGGCTGATCGCCGGTGCAGGGGTGGCGCTGTTGGCCGTCCTCGCCGCAGGTGGGGTGGGCCTGACCACCGGCCTGTCGCCTGTCGAGCAGCTCCGCGCCAAGCCTGAGTCGGTGCTGGGAGCTCAGACCTTGGCCAGAGGGTTCCCGGCTGGAGCCGTCGAGCCGGTCGCCGTGCTCACCACACCTCAGGCGGTGCAGGCGGTCACCGACGCGGCTGCCGCGATGCCGGGGGTGGCCTCGGCCCGGCCAGGCACCGCAGGAACAGACATCGCCCAAGTCGACGTCATCTTGCAGGCCGAACCGGGCAGCGAGGAGTCCTTCGCCGCGGTTCGCCAGCTTCGCACCACCCTCGCTGACATCCCCGACGCATCGGTGACCATGGGCGGCTCGGTGGCGACCGCACTCGACGTGCAGGACGCCCAGCAGCGGGATCGGCGGGTCGTGATCCCGTTGGTGCTGGTGCTGGTTGCCGCCGTACTCGTGGCGCTGCTGCGTTCGCTGCTGGCCCCGGCGTTGCTGGTGGCGACCGTGGTCGCCTCGTTCTTCGCCAGTATCGGCGCCAGCTGGATGCTTTTCACCACCGTGCTGGACTACCCGGCGCTGGAAGGCGGCGTTCCGCTGCTGTCCTTCCTCTTCCTGGTCGCTCTCGGCGTCGACTACAACATCTTCCTGGTCACCCGAGCCCGGGAGGAAGCCGCCAAGTCGGGCACCCGAACCGGGATGCTTACCGCGCTCCGGGTCACCGGCGGCGTCATCACCAGTGCCGGCATCCTGCTGGCGGCCGTGTTCGCAGTTCTCGGGGTCCTACCGCTGGTCGCCTTGACCCAGATCGGCATCATCGTCTGCGTCGGCGTCCTGCTCGACACCCTGCTGGTCCGCACGGTCATCGTGCCTGCGCTCGCCTTCGCACTCGGCGAGCGGTTCTGGTGGCCCCGGCAGCTGGACCGCCGTGGCAGGATCGGGGCATGAGCGACGTCAACGTGCGCAACAACCCCGAGCAGCACCGCTACGAGGCCGTGGTC
>CADCUO010000145.1 GCA_902805915.1 uncultured Propionibacteriaceae bacterium
CGATGACGCTAGGGAGTTCGAGCAGATTACGTGCCTGCTCCTTGCCCAGACCCCGTCCAGACCACTGGGCGACCGTGGCCGTCGCCCAAAAGATGCTTGCCGCCACAGCAATCCAGATTGAGATGACGACAGCCGGCCGGGCGAACGCCGACCCTCTCGGAGCTCCATCCCGTCGGCTGTCAATCCAACGGATCGTCTGGATGCCATACGCCGTCAACCCACCCCCCAGCGTGAGGACAAGCGGCGTGACCAGTGCGTAGTACCTGAGACCGCCGATGGCTGCATAACTGAAGAGAAGAAGGACACCAAGGCCGAGCACGATGAGTCCCGCGAGGACCATGCGTTTTGCGACTGACCTGAAAAAAGGGGGATCAACGACGGCGCGGCGTCTCAATGCAGCGTGCGCGGCGAAGAACCCGGCGCCGACCAGTGTGAATACGAGGAGGGGAACCAGGAGAGGCTGGGGGCTACGCATGACGTAGTCCTGCGTGCTTAACCCAACCGTGTCGACGTCGACACCGAAGTAGTCGTACTGGGCACGCGACGAGACATACCCAAAGTAGAACAGCAACGTACTGATCAGCGTCGCAGGGGCGATGATGCTGCCACCTAAGCTCAGCCACTTCCCGAACTGCCCTATCTGGTCCTCCGCTTGCTCGCCGGAGTCGCTCATCGCTCAGCCAGGCAGGTTTTCGGGCGTTGAGTCTGATGAGGACTCGTCGGGATTCGGTGTCTCGCTGCCGCTCTGGCCGCCATCTTCCTCCGGTTCCTGCTCGCCGCTGGGATCGCCGGTCGGATCGCTACTCGGGTCTTCCTCCGGCGCATCAACCGATGGGGCGGACAGCGAAATGCTCCCGCCCTCCTCGGCGGCCTCGACGAAGTCCTCGCACGTCGACGCGCTGACGTCGGGACACTCGATCCTCCCCGAAATCCTGAGCTCGGTGTTGTCTGGGGTAGACAGGAGCGGCCGGTTGGTCAACACAGCCAGGACGCAAGCGGGGTTGTCGCTGTCAACGGTGATGGTGTATCCCACGCACGTCGGTCCTCTGTCTTCACAGCCTTCACGGCTATAGCGGAATGACTGCTCGTCAAGTTTGAAATCGGTGATCTTGATCTGAATGCCGCGGCGGAGCTCACCTGGTCCGCCGGCCTCGACGATCCAGCTGACGTTCGCGCACTGCAGGTTCTCGGTGTCATCGATGAACTCGCTATCACCGCCGACCGGGAGCCGGGGCAGCGACACCGATGGTGGAGGGTCCCCACCTTCGTCGGGAGGGATGTCCGGCTCGCCGGTGGGGGGCGCAGAGGTCACCGGATCACCAGGGTTGGTCGCAGAGGTCACCGGATCACCCGGGTTGGTCGCAGACGTCACCGAACCACCCGGTTCCGGCGCAGACGTCACCGAACCACCCGGCTCAGGCGCAGACGTCACCGAACCACCCGGAGTAGGCGCGTCCGAACTGGAAGGAATGGCACCGCACGCTGCGAGCGCAGGGATGAGGACGAGAGATACCATCGCCCTGCGGATGATGTTCGTGGTGCCCTCCCCAAGCCCGTGCTCCAGCGGCAGAGCGGCAAGACTGAGGCTCTATCCTGGCGACCGGTGCCAATTGGACCGGTGCCAACTGATGGAGCCGTCTTGGACTCCCCGAGAACAGCACGGCTGAGAACATGCTTTCCGTTACCGCCGTGCCGAGGCCCATTATTATTGGGCTGGCGCTGTCCAGCAAGTGCTCGCTGCTCGCAGGCTGTCTTACACAGCACGGTCATTGAAGACCGGCTCTTCCTGGTCGCTTCGGTCACATCCTCCTCCGCCGGCGGACTCGGGATCGTGCGCTCTTTCGGAGCCTGAACTTCAAAGAGGTCGGCTGCTAATCGAGCGGACTAAGAAGTCATCTGGTTGGCGAGCAGATTCGCACCGCGACTAGTCAGTTGGCTCGCCATCGGCTCCTTCGCGGCAGTCCAACACGGGCTACTTCTCTGGCTGTGGCGCTCTGAGAACCATCATCCGTGAGATCTCTGATTGATTCGCCCGCCCTCGTCACCTAGGTCGCCGCCGCGGTCTAGCGTGGGGGGCATGGCTGTTCCTGCGGGCGTGTCACGTGCATCGCATGCCGCAGGCGTCGAGAGGTTGCTGGCGAGCTACCGGGCAATTCCTGCGACGGCTCCGGTGCGGCTCGCCAAGAAGACCTCCAACCTGTTCCGGGCCCGGGTGAGGAACGACGCTCCCGGATTGGATACCTCGGGGCTGGTGGGCGTGATCTCGGTCGACCCGGACGCCCGGACGGCAGAGGTAGCGGGAATGTGCACCTACGAGGACCTCGTCGCGGCCACCCTGCCGTACGGGCTGTCTCCGCTGGTGGTCCCCCAGCTGAAGACGATCACTCTAGGCGGGGCCGTCACCGGCCTCGGTATCGAGTCGGCATCCTTCCGCAACGGAATGCCGCACGAGTCAGTTCTGGAAATGGACATCTTGACCGGGACCGGCGAGGTGCTCACCGCTTCACCGGAGCGCAATGCCGACCTGTACCGAGCGTTTCCCAACTCCTACGGAACGCTCGGATACGCGGTGCGGCTGCGGATAGCGCTTGAGACCGTCCAGCCCTTTGTCGCCTTGCGCCATGTCCGGTACCACTCTTTGAGTGACCTGGTCGACGCAATGAACAGCATCGTTGAGACCAACGACCTCGACGGGGTTCGGGTCGACTATCTCGACGGCGTGGTGTTCAGCGCCGACGAGTGCTACCTGAGCCTGGGTCTGCAGACCACCACTGCTGGACCGGTCAGCGACTACACCGGGCAAGACATCTACTACAGGTCGATCCAGCACGACATCGGTACCTTGCACGACCGGCTGACCATCCAGGACTACTTCTGGCGGTGGGACACCGACTGGTTCTGGTGCTCCCGCGCGTTCGGCGCCCAGAACCCTCGGCTGCGGCTCTGGTGGCCGCGGCGCTATCGGCGCAGCAGCTTCTATTGGAAGCTGCTGGCGTACGACCAGCGGTTCCAGATCGCCGACCGGATCGAGAAACGACACGGCCGGCCGCCGCGAGAACGCGTGGTGCAGGATGTGGAGTTGCCGATCGAGCGGTGTGCGGAGTTTCTTGACTGGTTTCTCCGCAGCGTGCCGATCGAGCCGATCTGGTTGTGCCCGGTGCGGCTGCGCGACCGCTGGTCCCTGTACCCGATGCGGCCCGGCCACAGCTACGTCAACGTCGGTTTCTGGTCCTCCGTACCGGCCGGCGCCACCGAGGGAGAGACGAACCGGCTGATCGAGCGGAAGGTCCGCGAGCTCGACGGGCTCAAGTCGCTGTACTCCGACTCCTACTACGCCGAGAAGGAGTTCGATGAGCTCTACGGCGGCGAAAACTACCGGGCCGTGAGAAAGACGTACGACCCCAACTCCCGTTTCCTCGACCTCTACGCGAAGGCGGTACAACGACGGTGACTGCATCATCAAAGGAATACGTGACCACGTCCTCCATGTCAGGCAAGCTGTCCCTGGCTCAGATCCTGGAGACCTTGGTCGCTAGTCGGCTTCCGCTGCGGTTCAGCGCCTACGACGGCAGTGCGACGGGCCCCGACGACGCCCTGGGTTTCGACCTGGTGACCCCGCGTGGCACCACCTACCTGGCCACCGCACCAGGCGAGCTCGGGCTGGTCCGGGCCTACGTGTCGGGGGATCTCCAACCCCACGGCGTCCATCCGGGTGATCCGTACGAGTTGCTCAAGGCCCTCAACGACGACGTGACGATCACCAGGCCACCGGCGCGGGTCTTGGCTGACATCGCTCGCTCCATCGGCGTTGAGCACCTGGTGCCCATCGCGCCACCGCTCCAGGAGGTGCTGCCCCGGTGGCGCCGTACGGTGCAGGGAATCCGGCACAGCCGGACGCGCGACGCCGAAGCGATCCACCACCACTACGACGTCTCCAACACCTTCTACGAGCGGGTGCTCGGCCCGTCGATGACCTACACCTGTGCCTGCTACCCGCACGCCGACGCGACGCTGGAGGAGGCGCAGACCAACAAGTACCGGCTGGTGTTCGACAAGTTGCGCTTGAAGGCTGGCGACCGGCTGCTCGACGTCGGTTGCGGCTGGGGTGGCATGGTGCGCTACGCCGCCCGCCGGGGTGTGCGGTCCACCGGGATCACACTGTCGGCCCAACAGGCGGCATGGGCGCAGGAGGCGATCGCGGCGGAAGGGCTGACCGGGCTCGCTGAGGTCCGGTACGGCGACTACCGCGACATCGCGGAGACGCAGTTCGATGCGGTGTCGTCGATCGGGCTGACCGAGCACATCGGCGTCGCCAACTATCCCGCCTACTTCAGCTTCCTCCGGTCAAAGCTGCGGACCGGAGGGCTGCTGCTGAACCACTGCATCACCCGGCCCGACAACAGGTCCGCGGCTGCCGTGAGCGTCTTCTTCGACCGCTACGTCTTCCCGGATGGGGAGATGGCCGGGTCAGGCCGGATCATCACCGATGCCCAGGACGCCGGCCTGGAGGTCCTGCACGAGGAGAATCTGCGGCCGCACTACGCGTTGACCCTCCGCGACTGGTGCGCCAACCTCGTCCAGCACTGGGACGAAGCGGTCGCCGAGGTCGGGCTGGGGACTGCGAGGGTGTGGGGTCTTTACATGGCGGGATCGCGGCTGGGGTTCGAGCGCAACGTCGTCCAGTTGCACCAGGTGCTCGCCGTCAAGCTGGACGAGCGGGGCGGCGGCGTAGATCTGCCCCTGCGGCCGTGGTGGCAACCGTAGGCGGGGAGCCCTCCACATGGACCGTCGTCGGTTCAGCCGACGCGACATCATGTCAGGCACAAACGACTACATTGCCCGCGCAACCTCATAGCCGCAATTCTGAAATGAACATCGATTTTGAACGCATGCTTGTCGTTTAGATTCGCGTAGTGATGCTGCCGCGGCTTATGGTTGAAGGCCTCGGGGTTTC
>CADCUO010000146.1 GCA_902805915.1 uncultured Propionibacteriaceae bacterium
GAGTTCCGTGCGGTACCGACGGACGCGCCGCGAGGCTGAGAGGGCCCGGCCCGGACGCTGAAGTCGACGGCTGAACGTGGCGCGGTCGGACGCGAAGATCTGGGGTGGATGCGGTCGCTGCCCGCTAGCCACGGGCCAATAGTGTTTGGGTGTGAATCTTCCTGTGCCCACCTCCACGTACCGTCTCCAGATCCGCGCTGGCTTCACCCTGGATGACGCGGCGGCGGTCGTTGACTACCTGCAGGACCTCGGCGTCGGCGCCCTGTACCTGTCGCCCTTGCTCAAGGCCACCAGCGGCTCCGACCACGGGTACGACACCGTGGACGTACGCATGGTCGACCCGGAGCGCGGTGGCGAGGAGGGGTTCAACAACCTCCGCGGCGCGGCTGCGGAAGCAGGGCTTGGCGTGGTCGTGGACATCGTTCCGAACCACCTCGGCATCTCGGTCCCGGTGGAGAACCCGGCGTGGTGGGATGTGCTGAAGAACGGTCGGGAGTCCGAATATGCCGGCTGGTTCGACATCGACTGGAGCCGCGGTCGGATCACCGTACCGATCCTGGGTGACGACGCTGAGCTCAGCATTGCCGATGGCGAGCTGCGCTACTTCGAGCACCGCTTTCCGCTGGCGCCCGGCAGCTGGGAGCCCGGGCATGAACCGGCCGACGTCCATGATCGACAGCACTACGAGCTGCTGCACTTCCGCCGCGGCAACGCCGAGCTGAACTACCGACGATTCTTCGCCGTCACCACCTTGGCCGGTGTCCGGGTCGAGGAGCCCGCCGTCTTTGACGCGACCCATGCCCGAGTGGCGGAGTGGGTGCAGCAAGGAATCGCCGGCCTCCGGATCGACCACCCCGACGGTCTGGTGGACCCGGGTGGCTACCTGCGGAGGCTGCGCGAGATAGCCCCGCAGGGCTGGATCACGGTGGAGAAGATCCTGGAGCCCGGGGAGGCGCTCCCTGCTGACTGGCCAGTCGCGGGCACGACCGGGTACGACGCGATGCGGGAGGTCAACGGTGTCTTCATCGACGGGACCGCGGCGGAGGGCTTCACCACGCTGTATCAGACCCTGACCGGCGACGAGCGGTCGCTGGAGGAGCACATCGGGGCCGGGAAGAGGATGGTAACCACCGACCTGCTGCCCGCGGAGATCCGGCGGATGGCTGCGCTGGTACCCGAGGTGCCCGATGCGGAGGCCGCGCTGGCCGAGGTTGCTATCGCCTTCGAGGTGTACCGCTCGTACCTGCCCGACGGCGCGGAGAACCTGGACGCAGCACTGGAGCGGGCCGCGAGCCGCAGACCGGAGCTGTCCGACACCCTCGACGCGCTCAGCCCGCGGCTGCACGACTCCACGGACGAGCTGGCGCTGCGGATGCAGCAGCTCAGCGGCGCAACGATGGCCAAGGGCATCGAGGACACCGCCTACTACCGCTACTCCCGGTTCATCGCCCTCAACGAGGTCGGCGGTAACCCCGACGAGTTCGGCATCGCACTGGATGACTTCCACACCGCCCAGGTGCGGCGGCAGGCAGACCAGCCGGAGTCGATGACGACGCTGTCCACCCACGACACCAAGCGCGGCGAGGACGTCCGCGCGCGGCTCGCCGTGCTGAGCGAGATCCTGCCGGAGTGGACCTCGTTCGCCGAGCTGATGCTGAACCACAGCGACATCCCCAACCGCGCCTTCGCCTACTTCGTGGCCCAGAGCCTGGCCGGCGTTGGGCCGATCGACCGCCCTCGGCTGCACGCCTACGTGGAGAAGGCGATGCGCGAGGCCAGCGACGGCACCGGCTGGGTGGATCAGGATGAGGCATTCGAGGCGGCCGTACATGCGCTGGTCGACGCCGCGTACGACGACCCAGAGCTGCGGGCCGCCTGGGAAGCGCTGCTGCACCGGGTTGAAGCAGCGGCCCGGTCCAACGCCCTGGGGCAGAAGCTGGTCCAGATCACCATGCCGGGCATCCCGGACGTCTATCAGGGCACCGAGATCTGGGAGGACTCACTGGTCGATCCCGACAACCGTCGTCCCGTCGACTTCGCCAACCTCCGCGGACTGCTGGCGGCCGACCTGGGGCCGGCGATCGACGACTCCGGGGCCGCAAAGATGCAGGTCACTCGGGCCGCGCTCCGGCTACGCCGGGACCAGCCCGAGCTGTTCACCGAGTACTCCCCGCTCACCGCCCAAGGGGAAGCCGTCGACCACCTGCTCGCCTTCGACCGCGGCGGTGCGGTCACTCTGGCTACCCGGCTACCGGTGGGGCTGGCCGAGGCCGGCGGCTGGGGGGCCACCACCATCAAGCTGCCCGGCAGCCATCGCGATGTGCTGACCGGTCGCACCTTCGAGGGGACGGTATCGGTGGGCGACGTCCTCGCCGACTACCCGGTTGCACTGCTGGTCCGCTGAACCTAAGTCCAGGAAGTTGCCCCTCGTCGGCGGCGCAGGCCGCGACACGCCGTTCTGCCGGCGACCCGGCCGCGACGAGGGAACCTTTCCTGGACTCAGCTGGTGGGCGCGGTCAGCAGCACTGTGGTTTGGCTGCCGACCCGGTCAAACCCGAGCCGGGCGGCCAGCGCCTGAGACCCGACGTTGTCCGTCCGTGCTCGGTACTGCGGAACCAGGCCGCGGTCGAGGGCCTCATTGGTGGCGATCCCAGCGGCGACCGTGGCGAACCCGTAGCGGCGCAGCGCTGGCGGGGTCAGCACCCCGAGATGGCCAAGAATCCGGTGCCACTCGTCGAACCCGGCACCGGCGGTGATCTGGTCGGTCTCGTCCAGGGTGGCGAACTTCCACATCATCTGGGACAGGCACACCTCGGCGCTGTCGTCGGGTGGGCACAGCCGCTCCAGGTCGCCGATCGCTGCGGCGTCGTCGGTGACGACGATCGACTCCAGCCTCGCTCCGGTGACGTAGCTGTCGGTGAAGGACAAGGTGGCCTCTCCGAGCAGGCGGCCGGCGCCCGACCCGGTACCGGGGTCGCGGCTGAGCGCCAGCAGCGTCGGGCCGTCGACCAGCTGCTCATCGCTGAGCTCTGCAGCCCGCTGCAGCACGGCCTCCGGCGCAACCAGGACGCGATGCTCCCACAGGGTCACGAACATGATCACGGAGTCGTCCGGTCGGGTGATGCGACCTGGAGTGTGCGCCATCAGGGCGTCGTCGGGGAGCTGCAGCACCCGGGCCCAGGCCAGTTCGATGATCGACCGGGTGTTCTCATCCACCCATCGATCCTAGACATCAGCGGGGTCTTTACCGCGCCGCCCGGGAGCCGTTGCCGGATTGCCAGGTTCCCGGGCACCCAGGGAGAAGGAGGAGGCGACCGCGGACGTGCAAGAGCCCCGAACCGCTGTGCGGCTCGGGGCTCTTCCGTTGTTCGGTACTACTTGATGATCTTCGTTACGCGACCCGCGCCGACGGTACGGCCGCCCTCACGGATGGCGAACTTGAGCTCTTCCTCCATGGCGATCGGCTGGATCAGCTGAACGGTCATGTCGGTGTTGTCGCCAGGCATCACCATGTCGGTGCCCTCAGGCAGGTTCACAACGCCGGTCACGTCAGTCGTACGGAAGTAGAACTGGGGACGGTAGTTGTTGAAGAACGGCGTGTGGCGACCGCCCTCCTCCTTGCTGAGGATGTAGACGCGCGCCTCGAAGTCGGTCTGCGGGGTGGTGGTGCAAGGGCTGATACCGACCATGCCGCGTTAGCCGTCTTAGCGCCTAGTCCCTCGGGGCAGCAGACCGACGTTCTCGCCCGCACGACCCTCGTCCAGCAGCTTGCGGAACATCTCCACACCGGTGACCGTGGTGGTCTGCTTGGTGGGGCGGATGCCGATCAGGTCGACGGTCTCGTTGACCTTGACCACGCCGCGCTCGATCCGGCCGGTGATGACGGTGCCACGACCGGTGATCGTGAAGACGTCCTCAACAGGCATCAGGAACGGCTTGTCGATCTCGCGCTCCGGCTGCGGGATGTGGGTGTCAACGGCGTCCATGAGCTCCATGATCCCGTTGGCCCACTTCTCGTCGCCGTTCAGCGCCGGGAAGGCAGCAACCTGAACCACTGGGGTGTCGTCGCCGTCGAAGTCGTACTCGCTCAGCAGCTCACGGACCTCGAGCTCAACCAGCTCCAGGATCTCTTCGTCATCGACCATGTCGCACTTGTTCAGCGCGACCACGATCGCGGGAACGCCGACCTGACGTGCCAACAGCACGTGCTCGCGGGTCTGCGGCATCGGGCCATCGGTCGCCGCCACCACGAGGATGGCACCGTCCATCTGAGCCGCGCC
>CADCUO010000147.1 GCA_902805915.1 uncultured Propionibacteriaceae bacterium
CCACGCCAAGGAGGTTGGCGACGGCCTGCTTGGCGAAGATCCCAACGACATCGGCCGCGTCTACCTGAAGCTGCTTTGGGCCGGCGCCTCCGTCGGGCGGAGCGGTGTGGCCACCCAAGCCATCGCGGCGCTCGACATCGCCCTTTACGACCTCAAAGCCAAACGCGCAGGCCTGCCCCTGGCCAAGCTTCTGGGTGCATATCGCGACTCTGTGCAGACCTACAACACCTCCGGCGGCTTCCTGCAGGCCTCCATCGAGGAGGTGAAGGAGCGAGCCAGCCAATCCCTGTCCGAGGGAATCGGCGGCATCAAGATCAAAGTCGGTCACCCCGACAGCCGGGTCGACCTGGCCCGCGTCAGCCAGGTCCGCGAGCACTTGGGCGACGACGTGCCGTTGATGGTCGATGCCAACCAGCAATGGGACCGCCCCACTGCGATGCGCCTTGGTCGCCTGCTGGAAGGGTTCCACCTCGTCTGGATCGAAGAGCCCCTCGACGCCTACGACGTCGAGGGCCACGCCGGCCTCGCCAGCGCGCTCGACACGTCCATCGCAACCGGCGAGATGCTGTCCAGCGTCGGCGAGCACATCGCTTTGATCACCAACCGCTCCGTCGACATCATCCAACCCGATGCCCCGCGCATCGGGGGCATCACGCCCTTCCTGCGCCTTGCCCACCTCGCCGACCAGGCCGGGCTGCAGCTCGCTCCACACTTCGCGATGGAGATCCACATCCATCTCGCCGCCGCCTATCCTCGCGAGCCGTGGGTTGAGCACTTTGAATGGCTCAACCCCTTGTTCAACGAGAGACTGGAAACCGGCGGTGGGCGGATGTACGTCCCTAACCGTCCGGGCCTCGGTGTCACCCTCAGCGATCAAGCCCGGGCCTGGACCACCGACAGCGTCCAGCTCGGCAACTGAGGCTTCGCTGACCTCAGTCGGTGATCACCAGAGTTGGTACGGCCAGCAGGCCCGAGCGGACCCCCACCATGGCGCGGTCCAGCTCCTGCATCCGGAAGCGTCGACCGTAGCGGCGTTCGCTGTCGGCCACCATGGACGGGAGCTGCTCGTCGTGGGCAAGCTTGTTCGCGGCTGTGTTGCGAACGGTGACCTCGAAACGGTTGGCACCGGGGGCTACAGCCGCACTCACATCAATCAGGTACGGCGGTGCCCAGGCGATGCCGCAGTCAACATCATTGACCCGGACCTCGGCTACCACCCCGATCGGTGGATCGAGCTCCACGCGGTACGAGGGTCCTTGTATCCCCCTCCCCTCTGCCGTTCCCATTGCCGTGGCTGAGGGGTCTCCGAAGTCGATCAAGACTCGGGGGGATGGCCCCAGATCCGACAGGTCCACCGTTGTCCGGTACGTCGCCCAGCCGGAGAAGGGCAGATGCTCTGGATCGGCCTCCCACAGGTGAGGGAGATCGATGTCCACGGCCGAGTCCCGGTCGCCAAACTGCACCTGCCAACCATCCCGGAGCTCCACCCGACGCTGGCGGCCATGAGCATCAGGCCGGGTATTCGACGTAGGTGGTGTCCTCGCAGACGCTCGGGGGAGCGCCGGCTCCTGCTCGCTCATCACGAGAACCGTGCCCTGGTAGGGATGTAGCTCCAGGCCCACCCCGTCAGCTAGCTGGCCGGTGCGAAGGACCTGACCAGTCTGGGCATCCCACTCCTCATACCAGCTCCGAGCGGAACGGGGCAACAGGGTGATCGGCCGCGGGTGTGGTCCAGTGTTGATCACGAGGAAGACATCGGCGTCGGACGTGCGCCGACACACCACGCCGACATCAGTTGTTCGCGGGTCAATACGCACAACCGGTTCGCGCGAGGCGGCCAGCATCTCGGTGACGTCAGCCACGCTGCAGGGTCTTGCACCGGGAATGTCGACGGCCGAATCAACCGTGATCACGGGGCCGCCCGTGGACACGAAGTCGTCGAACCATGCCTGGGCGCCAGCGGACAGCGCCGTAGCCCCGCTGATGATCACCGGACGTGACTCGTCGCTGGGAAGGACTGCGAGGGCTTGGTCATCGACCAGGTCGAAGTCCCAACCACCCTGCCGGATCCTCCGGATGACGTCATCCCCCACTAGTTGACGTGCCTCGCGCCATGCATCCAGCGAGCCACCAGCCGCCGTCCCCATCCGTGCGAACACGTCCCGGTCGGGCACGTAGACCAGCACATCCGAGACCGGCACGCCCTGTCGCATCAGCCAACAGAGCCTCGTCAGATAGCGAGCCAGTGAGGAGATCGCAGGCCACCAGGGATTGCGATCATCCAGGGCACCGGCGGCGTAGAAGAACCAGCCAAGTCCCTGGCCGCTGCCCTCCCCGTTCCCCGCAGAGCTGCTGAAGGAGGGCGAATATGGCCAGCCGTGACCGATGAACTGGTTGATGCCGGCGAGCAGGTGCTCATGTGCCTCGCCCTTGAGGTCGAGCGGGGTGGCCCGGAACGATGGTGAGTGCACCCAGGTCCAGACTTCGGATGACACCACGTCGCGGCCGTACAGGTGTGCCGCCGAGGACGCCCATCTGGTCTGGGTGAGTTCGGTCCACCCCCAGCCCTCACCCTCGAACATGTCGGCTGCACGGTAGCTGCTGATCATGGCCGGCGGCGTACCGTAGCCCTGGATCCGGAACGGAACACCGCGTGCGGCTGCCCAGCGCTGGAACTCAGCAACGAAATGATTTTCGTACAATTCCGCGAGGGTCCGGTGGTAGTCGGTCCGAAGCTGCGTCGCGTCGGGACCGTCGACCACCAGCCGATACAGCTCGGGCAGCGGGTCATACCCACGCCGGGAACGAAACTCTGTCACCAGATCAGGGGTCCAGTCGCTGCCGTAGACCTCAAGGCTGTCGCAGAACACCGAGCCGACCAGGTGCGCCGGGACTGCGTCCAGCAGCGGATCACCGACGTGGCGGAGATGCTGTTGGGCGGCCGCCGCGCTGTAGTGGTCGAGGACCGATCCCTCGGCGCCGAAAGCCGCTCGCTTCACGTTCTGACCGGTCAGCCTCGCGTAGGCCAGCAGCACCTGTCGGGTGCCACTGCCGTCAGGGACCTCGATGAACCCACCGACCAGGGGTAGCTGGCTGAGCTCCTCGGGTGGCTCCTGCAGCGACCCAGACCCGATATACGCCGCCACCAACTCGTCTCCGGGCCATGGCACGGCAACCGGGATCCGCGCGGAGCCGGGATGGATCTCCCGACGTTCCCAGTGCAGCTTTCGGGCAGCGTGCTCGGCGGTGATGTGCGGGCCACCGAACGACCATCCTGAGCCCAGCGTGAGGTCGAAGCGCAGACCGAGCTCCCGGGCCCTGTCCGCGGCATAGCGAAGATCGCTGAGGAACTGCGTCGACAGGAACTTCTCGCTGTCCGGGCTGAGTGGATAGACATAGGCGACCTCTACTCCGCCGAGCCCCGAGTCAGCCATGACCGCGAGCTCGCGGTCGATCTCGTCGCGGTCAACCGACGGCCCGAACCACCACCAGCGCATCATCGGCGCACTGCCGGCCGGTGGGTGAAGGAACCCTGCACGCAATTCATCGACGGTCGTTAGCTGGGGCACCCGCACTCCTTGTTGAATCGTTCCGAGGAGCCTAGTGGTCCAGGTAAGGCTCAGCCGATCACGGGGTGCGCGTTTGAGGCGAGGGCCAGTACGTGAAAGTCACTCCTGCGGCGTCAGGGCGTCCAGCAGGGTCTGGTGGTTGGCTGCATACCAGCGGTAGGTGCGGCCGACCCGAGCGATCGACTGGCGCCAGTAGTCCACGAAACCAGGATTGCCGAGCTTCACCTCTGACTGGATGATGCTGTAGAGCCAGTCGTGGTTTCGCAGCACAGCATCGACCACCCGGCCGGGGTCGAGGCTCTTGTCGCCGTACGTCTCCACCAGCAGTCTGAACCGGCGGAGTGACTGGCCACGGCGACCGTCGCTGATGTCTACGTCGCTGCGCAGTGGCGCCCACAGCCTGGCGGCCGCGGCCAGGTCCCAGGCGATCGATCCGGGACTGGCCAGGTCGAAGTCGATGAATGCCACGGCACGGCCATCACGGAACACCACATTGTCGAGGTTGGGGTCGTTGTGGGTGACCAGGCTGCCTGCGTACGGCGGCGGAGGCGACTGAGGCCAGTGGTACGGCGTGTGATCGAAGCTGGCCACTGCCTGGTGATAGCGCCGGAGCAGCAGGGCGACGCTGCGGAGCGCCGTATCGGTCAGAGCCCAGCGTGGGTAGGGCGCGGTTGCTGCCTCACCTGCGATGAAGGACAGCACCTCCCGACCCTTGGCGTCCACACCGAGGAACCGAGGGGCACCGTCGAAGCCAACATCGGCAAGATGCTGCAGCAATGCATGCGTCGCTGCGCTGGTCGCCCGTTGCGGCCTGCGCACCGTGTTCCCCACCCGTACCACTAGTCCCCGGTTCGCGGTTCCGCCCTCCAGCAGGACCTCGGCTGCGTCGTCTGGCATCTACTCGCCTGCAGGGACGGGGCTGTCAGCCAGCAGGGCGGTGGCCAGTGACGCGTGGGTGACCAGGCTGTTGACGAGTCCGCTCTTCAATGCGGCCAATACGGCCGGCTCCTTGGTGATGCCGTACGGGATGGCGATGACTTCCGCGATGCCCGCCATCTGTGCGGCACTGATGGCAATCATCCGATCGTTCATTGACGTTTGTAAGGGCGCTCCGTCCGCAGCGAGGAAGACACCGCCGATGTCAGCGCAGACCCCGATCTCTGTGAGCTCCTCCCGTTCCGCAGGTGTGGCGGCTTCATAGAGCGTCGACTGAGCGGGTGCCCAGCGACCAATGCCGGCAACTGCCTTCGTCACCGAAGCGATCTTGTCGAACGCGCTAGCGACGTCGGGCTGCTGCCTCAGCGACCGCGCGGTCGCTGCGTTGGGCACCAGGAATGGAGCGAAGAACAGGTGGGCGGGACCGCCGGCGATGCGCGCAACCTCCCGGACGATGTCTATGGAACTGTCATCGATCGAGCTGGAGGATCCGGTAGATCGAGACAGGGCCCCGGTGAGCTGCACGACCGGCACGGTGGGCAACCGCTTGAGCTCGGTGGCCATCGCGCTCACGGCCCGCGCCCAGGCCAGACCGATAACGTCGTTGACAGTGACGATCTCGCTGAGGAGCTCAGCTGCAGCTCGGCCTAACTGCCTGCGAAGCGAAGCTTCGTCGTCCTCTTGAGTGTCGACAACGACGGCGTGGGCGAGGCCGAACACGCGCCGCAGGCTGGCAGAGAGCTCGACGTCGATCGTGCCCGGATGGCTGATCTCTATGCGTACCAGTCCTTGCTCGCGGGCGGTGTCGAGGAGGCGCGCAACCTTGAAGCGGCTGAGCCCGAACTCGTCCGCGATCTCGATCTTGCTCCGGCCATCGCCGTAGTACCGGCGGGCGACCGAGGCTGCCAGGATCAGCTCCGCCGGACCTTTCCACCGCTCCACCGGCATCAGGAAACTCCCATGCTCATATGAGCATCGACGTTATCACTTTTGCAGTTGACATTGACGTGGAACGCGGAAGTGGACCAGACTCAGTCTCATCGGTGAGCAAGGGTGCTCATCCGAGCAGAGGGATTGGTGTTGGCTCAATGGTGAATCGGCGATTAGACAGGCGCTCCCCATATCCCGCTTCTCAGGGCTGGGCACTCCGCAAGGTGCGCTCGTGAAGGCGGTGGTGATCAGCGCCCCCGGCGAGATCGAGGTCACCTCCGTACCGGACGTCAGCCCGGGACCCCGTGAGGTCGTGGTCGCTGTCGCAGCCTGCGGCATCTGCGGGACGGATCTTCATATCCTCGAGGGCGAGTTCGCACCCACCTTGCCGATCGTGCCCGGCCACGAGTTCGCCGGCGACGTCGTAGCGGTTGGGTCAGAGGTCAATGAGATCGCCGTCGGCGACCGGGTCGCCGTAGATCCCTCCCTGCATTGTGGTGAGTGTTACTACTGCCGGCGCGGGCGAGGCAACCTGTGCGAGCGTTGGGCCGCTATCGGCGTATCGACCGCCGGCGGTGCTGCAGAGTTCGCCGTGGCTCCAGTCGCCAACTGCGTTGTCTTGCCTGAGGCCGTCGCAACAGCAGACGCAGCATTGATCGAACCGCTGTCCTGCGCCGTACGAGGCTTCGACGTGCTGCAGCCGAGGATGGGCGACCACTTCCTGATCTACGGCGCCGGAACCATGGGTCTGATGATGATGGAGCTGGCCAAGAGAGCGGGAGCCGCGAGCGTCAGCATGGTCGATCTCAATCCCTCCCGCCTCGAGACCGCGCGTCAGCTCGGGTGCACCGCCACCACAGCGAGTGCCGATGAGCTCGACCGTCCGCGGGGCTGGGACAACGTCATTGACTGTACGGGCGTCGTCGCCGCCATCGAGGACGGCCTGGGCCGGGTTGCCCCCGGCGGAACCTTCCAACAGTTCGGAGTCTCTGGTGAGAAGGCGGTCGCCCGCTTCTCCCCGTACCGGATCTACAACTCCGAGATCCGGATTGTGGGGTCCATGGCGGTGCTGCACAGCTTCGAACGTGCCGCGGAGCTCTTCGCTGAAGGCGTTCTGAACCCCGAGGTGATGATCAGTGACCGCTTCCCTTTGGATGACTACCCCAAGGCGCTCAGCCAGTTCCAGGCCGGCGTCGGCCGCAAGGTCCAGGTTCAGCCATGAGGGACCGGACCTGATGCGACCGGCGGGCGCACGGACCATGACAACTCGCAACCTAACCCAAGAGAGAGATCAGCATGGTGACTGCTGCACACATTGAAGAGGAAGCCAGCCAGCTGCCGATTGGCGAGCTCGCATTCCAGGCCCGAAACGTCAAGAAGCACTACCCCGGCGTCAAGGCGCTCGACGGCGTCGACCTCGAGGGGTACGCCGGTGAGGTGCTTGCGGTGTGCGGGGCGAACGGGGCGGGCAAGTCAACGTTCGCGAAGCTGCTGGCCGGTGTGGAGACGCCGACGGACGGTGAGATCACGGTGACGGGCTATCCGCACCCCGTGCGGAACGCGGCCGAGGCGGAGCAGGCCGGGGTGTTGATGATGCACCAGGAGCCGTTGATCATCGACGACTTCACCGTCGGGGAGAACGTGTGGCTGTACAAGCTGCGGGAGGGCCGCGACATCCGTCCGTGGGCGCCCAAGACCGACACCAACAGCGCTGAGACCCGCAAGGTCCTGCGAGAGGTCGGCCTCGGTCACCTCCGTACCAACCAGCTGGCTCGTGGCCTCGGTCCGGGGCAGCGGCAGATGCTGTCCCTGAGCCGCGCAGCGGTGACGAAGCACAAGATCATGATCCTCGACGAGACCACTGCGTCGACCAGCGAGGAGCACTTCAACGACATCTTGGATCTGGTGCGGCGGGAGAAAGAGGCAGGCACCTGCATCATCTTCGTCTCGCACCGCCTCAACGAAGTCTTCGCAATGGCGGACCGGATAGCGGTACTGCGCAACGGCAAGCTGGTCGAGGTGGTTCAGGCCTCAGACTCCAGTCCCGATCATGTGACCGCGCTGATGATCGGCCAGGCCCTCAAGGCCTTGGCGCGACCCCAGCCGGCGCAGACGGACGGGACGAGCCCGGTGATCTCGGTCCGTGACCTGTACGGCGGTTCCGCCAGAGGGGTGTCCTTCGACGTCTACCCCGGGGAGATTGTCGGCCTGTACGGGCTGGTCGGCAGTGGACGTTCGTCGGTCGCCCGCACTATCACCGGACAACGTAAGGCAGCCAGCGGCACCATCAACGTGCATGGCGAGGAGGTGCAGCTCAACTCACCCGGTGCCGCGCTGTCCCGACGGATCGCTTACCTCACTGAGGATCGTCGACTCGAGGGTTTCGTCAAGGACTTCGACAACGGCCAGAATATGAGTCTGGTGGTGTTGCCCAAGATGGCCAAGGCCGGCGTGGTGAACGCCGCCCAGGAGAAGTCCCGGGTGCGGGAGCTGATCAAGGAGTTCCAGGTCAAGGGCGGTCCCAAGACCTACACCCGGTCACTCAGCGGCGGCAACCAGCAGAAGGTCGTCGTGGCCAAGTGGCTGGAGGCGGATCCTGACTTCGTCGTGCTGGACGAGCCGACCAAAGGTATTGACGTCGGCGCCCGAGCCAACATCTACGAGATCATCCACTCCGTCGCCGCCCGCGGCAAGGGCGTGCTTGTGGTGTCCAGCGAAGCCGAGGAGCTGCTGTCGCTGTGCCACCGGATTCTGGTGATGCGCAACGGGCGCATCGTCGACGAGTTCGACCCTAAGCACGCCGACACCGACGACCTCATCCGCACCGCCCTGTCCCATGAAGACTGACCCATCCAGTCCGGCACTAAACGTCCCCGCAGTTATCAGCAAAGGAGCTCTACCATGTCAGCGACCACCACTTCGCCCCCGGTGCACCACCACGAGGAGCAGGATTCGCGCGGCCAGGCGATCGTCGACTGGCTGAAAGGTCAGTACGCCCTCTACATCCTGCTGGCCCTGCTGCTGGTCGCCACCCTGACCAGCGGCTCGGTGTTCTGGGGCGGCACCAACCTGACCAACCTGCTGCTGCAGATGTCGATCATCGGCGTCGTGGTGCTGGCCCAGCTGATCGTCGTGCTGACCGGCGGCATCGACATCAGCGTCGGCGCTGCCCTGGGTCTGGCCGCTGTCATCGGGGCCGGTCTGTTCGGCGGTCCGTCGGTCCTGCTCGCCCTTGTCGTGGCCCTGATTGTGGGCGGCATCGTCGGTGCCGTGAACGGCTGGCTGGTGGCTTTCCGAGGCCTGGAGCCGTTCATCGTCACCTTGGGCATGCTGGCGCTGGCTCGCGGGCTCGTCTACGCCTACGGGAACGGCATCCCGATCAACCCGGAGGCGTCGTCGTCCTTCGCCGCCCTGGGCCAGGCCACGTTCCTGGGCATCCCGGTGCTGGCCATCATCTGGCTCGCGATGGTGGCACTGATCGCCTTCCTCCTCTACCGCACCGTGTGGGGTCGCCGGGTATACGCCATCGGGTCCAACGTGGAAGCCGCTCGGGCCTCAGGCATCCCTGTCAAGGCGA
>CADCUO010000148.1 GCA_902805915.1 uncultured Propionibacteriaceae bacterium
CCGTCCGCCGGGTCGTCTACGGGTTGCTGTCCGGCTGAGAGTTCGCCGACGGAGCGCAGGAGTACGGCCGCTACACGACCTGCCTGCTCGATCGCCGACGAGTGGCGGCGATCGTGCCGCACCCCAACCCCGCAGCATCCGCTGGTCGAACGTCTGGTGATCGAGAATGCAGATGAAATCCTCGCACCCAGGTAGGGATCCGGTCGTCCACAGCTCAGCCTGCAGCAACTGACCTTGACGTTCGGGGCCGCGCCGGAGACGACGGCGGATTCCAGCTGCCGTCGCCAGCCCGTTTCGCCACACATCGGATAGGCGTTTCGGCGTCTCGGCCAAGAACAGCTTCAAGCTGCTAAGGCCTGTCCAGGTCCTTGCCGAATCGCCCGAAACGCGAGCCAGAGGATGCAATACCAAACGGCGACCACCTGTTCATCAGTCCTACGATCATCTTGGCATCTGAGGATCTGTGAGGGTGTGAACATGGTTGCTGCCGTCCGGTCCCGGATCTCCTGGGTCGTAGTCGTGCCGATCCTCGCCCTGGTCGTCCTCATCTTCGCTTGGGGTCGTGACCCTGCACCCCTGTTGGTGGCGCTCATTGCGCTCGTCCTCGGCGGAGCCGTGCTCGCAGCGGTGCATCATGCCGAAGTCGTCGCCCACCGGGTGGGTGAACCCTTCGGCTCTTTGGTCCTGGCGGTGGCTGTGACCGTCATTGAGGTGGCGCTGATCATTACCTTGATGCTCTCCGGTGGCGCTGAGACGGCGTCGCTGGCCCGCGACACAGTCTTCGCCGCGGTGATGATCACCTGTAACGGCATCGTCGGGCTGTCTCTGCTGCTCGGCGCGATCCGGCACGGTGTCACGCTGTTCAACGCCGAGGGCAGCGGAGCCGCGCTGGCAACTGTGGCGACACTGGCCACGCTCAGCCTGGTGCTGCCGACGCTCACCACCAGCCGGCCAGGGCCTGAGTTCTCACCGGCTCAGCTGGCGTTCGCCGCCGTCGCCTCGCTCGTCCTCTATGGGGCGTTCGTCCTCACCCAGACTGTCCGACATCGCGACTTCTTCCTGCCGGTTACCTCCGCTGGTGTGGTCGTCGAGGCCGAGGAGCACGCAGACCCGCCCACCACTCGAGCGGCCCTGGTGAGTGTGGTGCTGCTGATGGTGGCCCTGGTTGCCGTTGTTGGACTCGCCAAGGTCGAGTCCCCTGCCATCGAAGGTGGGATCGCTGCGGCAGGACTGCCGCCGTCGTTCGTCGGCGTGGTCATCGCACTGCTTGTCCTGCTGCCCGAGACCCTGGCAGCCAGCCGGAACGCACTCCGGGACCGGATTCAGACCAGCCTGAACCTCGCTCTTGGCTCTGCGCTGGCGAGCATCGGCCTCACTATCCCCGCCCTCGCCGTGGTCACCATCTGGATTGATGTGCCGCTGATACTCGGACTCGGCGCCACTCAGATGGTGTTGCTCGCCCTCACCGTCGTCGTCGGGGTGCTCACCATCGTCCCAGGCCGGGCCACCCGGCTGCAGGGCGCGGTTCACTTGGTCCTGCTTGCTGCGTTCATCTTCCTCGCCATCAACCCATAGGCTCAGCACCAACAGACCGCCACCTGTCAGCCCGGACCAGAAGCTATCCACGCCATATCCACCTCCTCGCGTTTCTGCAGGCCGTCCGCTCACCCTCCCAGACGCCGCCACAGATTTGAACGAGCGGGCGCAACCGCCCTTGTGGGCGGCGCTCCTAGGGACTCCATGCGATAGATCGGGGGCGCTGGAAGAGGCGGCGGAGGACAACGACGGCTCCCGGCCTCCCGCTAGAGAATGGCCGCTGCCGGTCTCTGTTCCCACAGCGCAGAGGTTCTCCGGCTCTAGCTGTGCCAACGGCCACGCTGACGGCTGGGGACTTGGGTCAGCTCTTCCGGCTGGTGGTGGTGGCGAAGGGCTGGTCGTGGTGGAGGGTGCTCCGAGGGGCCAGATCCGCCACCAAGTTGGCACGGATTGCGGGCACTGTGACTACCGGACAGCTGGCGTGGCTGACGCAATAGTGGCTGATGAAGCTGGTCGGAGAGGAGGCCCCTCCCGAGGGTTCACGGGTGCCGATCACCAGCAGGTTGGCGTGGGTGCTGAGGCGCACCAGGACATCGGCGGTGTCTCCTTGCGCGAACTGGAGCGTTGACCCCTGCGGCGACGCGATGTCGTCAAAGACGCGTTGCATCCCTCGCCGGTACGCCTCAGCCACCTCCGGCTGCGGAACGTGCAGCCGGGTTCCTGGCGCTGTCGAGGGGATGAGCCCGATGGGCCATTCCAGTACGTGAATGACACGCAGGTCCTTGCCGGTGACGTTCGCGTACGCCGCGGCCCATCGGTGCGCGGCCCGGGATGCGGCCGAGTCGTCTATGCCGACGACGATGCAGTCGGTGTTCATGCAGGCCGCTGTCATCGGATCCGACTGCTGGACGGCGTCTGGCTGCGCCTTGAACCGGCTTGATTCAACTCCGCCGTCCACTGGCAAGGCGTGCAGAGCCCAGTCGCCGGCAGCACTTTCAGCCGCTCCCAGGGGATCGGCTCGGCACAGCGCTGGCACGTGCCGTACGTGCCCTGCTCAAGCCGCCGTAGCGCGCCCTCGATCTCAGTTAATGCCGACTCCGCGGCCCGCTTGAGCGCGCGGGTGACCTGAAGTCGGGAGTCATCGGCGGTGCCGATTGCCTCCGCGGCGTCCGTCGTAAGCTCCCGTAACTGTTCGATGCGAAAGCGTCGCTGCTGGTCCAGCTCAATGCGGATGGCCGGCGGGTGCCGGTTAAAAGCGGCCGAACGGGCGTTCTTCGCCAGATCAGTCTTCGGGTGCACGGTCACTTCCTCCTTTCTTGGGCCCTGGCTGATGTGAGAACGGTGGGACTCCGCGGGTGCTGGCTGGCCAAGCAGGACCTGGTCGCGCATTCCGCGGTCTGGTGCCAGCTCTGCAACCGGCATAAGGCTGCGGTCGCCCATCTCCCACCTCCTCCGAGTGACATGCCGAACGGGCTGTGTGCAGCCGTCTCCCAATGGTGCGGCCTGAAGACGTTGCTTGCCATGGGCAACCTCGGCGACGTTTCAGCCACTAGGCTTGCTGATCACCGGCAAGGTGTAGTGGTTGGCGGTTCAGGAAAGGATCGGATGGTGACCAGCAGCAGTAGCGGTGGTTGGGGTCAGCCACCGTGGGCCGACGAGCGCTTCGCCGTCTCCTCTGCTGAAGACGCCGACGGACGCATGGAGACCGACGGCCGACGCTTGGCTGGGTGGGATGAGTGGCTCTTGGCCGTGGCCCGTGCCGCGGCCGCTGATTCGAACGCCCCGATTGAGCTGCTCGGTGAGTACCTGATCATCCTTGCAGACGCCGCCCTCTCTGGCCGCCGGCCGCGAGAAGGGGAGTTGGCAGCAGTTCGACGACTTGGTGGACGAGCGGCAGAGCAGGGCGTTGACGCCAACCAGGCCGTCGACCTGTACCTGTCGGCGGCGTGGCGACTGTGGCAGGAGATACCGAAGATCCTGCCATCCCCTCGTGAACGTGAGAAGGTGCGGGCCGCCGCCCAAGCCGTTTTGCGCGTGATAAACGATGCGGTCGGAGTGCTGGTGGAGGGTCACCAGGCCGCGCGTCGACAGATGATCCGGCAGGAGGAGTCGGCGCGGCGGGAGTTCGTCGACGATCTGCTGCGCGGCGACACCGACGTCGCCCGACTAGTCGAGCGCGCTGAACCCTTCGGTCTTGATCTTGGACGGAACCACCAGGTGCTGCTCGCCGCGTCGGTCGAGTCCTCTGCCCGCCGTGCTAGAGCCGCGGTGGCGATGGAGCGCGTCGTCGTTGACCGCTTCGGGGACCGAGACGTCCTGATCGCCACCAAGGATGACCTGCTGGTGATCCTCATCCCAGGCGATCTGCGCGATGTGGTGTCGGGAAGGGACGTCGCCGAACCGGCTGGCTTCATCCACAC
>CADCUO010000149.1 GCA_902805915.1 uncultured Propionibacteriaceae bacterium
GCCCGGCCAACCCCCAAGGCAACAGACGCTCTTCCTGGGTGTCGCTGCTGGCGCGGACGGCTGTGGTGGTCCCTGGTAAGGCTGCTGGCCGTACGGCTGTTGCGGGTTGGGTGGCTGACTCACTGGTGGTTCCCTCGTTCAGTAGGTGTGCTACTGAGTCTGATTAAGTTCACCGCGGTTGGCTAGTGCTCTGGCGGGGGCAAGAAGTAGGAGCCGTCGTTGACTGGGAGGAGGCCCGCGCCATCGCTACCGGGTTCTCGATCCGTGGTGGCTCTTTGCCACGGCGTCTTGGTGCGCCAGACCGACTTGGGTCCAGAAGGCTAGTTGCTTGTCGGTGGTGAGGCCCTGCGGAGAAATGGCGATCCAACCCGGTCCCATTGGGCGATCGGCCCCCATGATCGCGGGCTTGGCACCGGGGACCTTGAGGAGTTCGTCGTTGCGTGCGGGGTCGATGCGGACGAGCAGGTCGCCGTTGCTGCGGGCCGCGACGACCATGCTCTCGTCCACCATGAACGACAATCCGCCGAACATCGGCACTTCGCGCACTGGACGGTCGTGGGGTAACGCTGCCCGGACCCGGTCGGCCAGGGCTTCGCGGTCTGCGGTCATGGCTAGCTCCTTCGCGATTGTTCCGAAACACTGAACCACACAGGGGCAACGATAGGGCGACTCATCACCTTCTACGCGATCGTTCGACTCTTACTCAGGGGCCAGCTCCGGCGGCGACACAGTGCCGCAAGTGGACCCTCGTACGGGTGTTAATCGTCGATCTTGACCGAGCGCCGGTCCGCTGCCGCATACGGGAGAATCACTGAACCTTGGTGGGGTTCGCCCGCGTATCAACTGAGCAGGGACGCAGTTCAACGGGTGTACCGCCAAGGCTTTCGCCACGTCGCTGTCGGATCAGTGCTGGGTCGATCGTCGTAAGGTCACACACCCAATCAAGGAGGCATTGATGAGCACCACGATCACCATCGCCGAAACCATGCCGGCCGGGGCCGGCGGCGCGGCGCCGGCGTCGGCGTCGGTGGAGCCGGCGTCATCGAGCGAGCCGGCTGGCTGTCCCGCGCGGCGAGCCGTCGGGGTCAGGTGACCGCCCCAGCTCGCACCCATTCGGCCGCTACCCGAACCCTGGCCGGGACGCACCCACACTCAGCGGGTTCGAGGACGGAGGGACTGGTCGCTGCCATGTCAGCGGCGCGTGGTTGGCGAGACAGCCGGACCGGACGGCAAGATGAAGCGATATCGGTGCCCCATCTGCCCCGTTCCTTAAATGAACTCACCCGATTTATTCAACGGAAGGAACAGAATTATGAAGTACCTGATGCTCGTCGCCACCGACCCGGACCACACTGCAGCCGATGCCGAGGCGGCACCGGACGTTAATGACTGGTTTGCTCAGGTCACCGGTCAGGGCGCCTGGCTGAGCGGTGACCGGCTGCGCCCGGTGGAGGACGCGACGACGGTGCGGGTCCGCGGCGGTGAGCTGTTGGTCACCGACGGCCCATTCACCGAGTCGAAGGAGTGGATCGCGGGCTTCGACGTGCTCGAGTGCGCTGATCTTGATGCGGCGATCGAGATCGCCGCAAAGCACCCGATGGCCTACACCGGCCG
Organism: uncultured Propionibacteriaceae bacterium; assembly: GCA_902805915.1. GTDB lineage: Bacteria > Actinomycetota > Actinomycetes > Propionibacteriales > Propionibacteriaceae > Microlunatus. Next base: position 1,615 of record CADCUO010000149.1, read on the forward strand.
GCTGGAACTGCGGCCGATCTGGCCGATGGATGAGAACTGAGCGCTGTGCCCGGGCAGGGTGCGGCGGCGACGGCTGTACGTCGTACGGTCACCGCGGAGCGACTTCGAATTGTTGCGTCTTTGATCCGGATCACCGGGGACTGGGATCTGGCCGAGGACTGCGTGCAGGACGCGGCGGAGCGGGCCTTGATGCGCTGGCCCAGCGACGGCATCCCGGACAACCCGGCGGCATGGTTGACATCGGCAGCTCGACGCCGGGCGGTGGACGTGCTGCGGCGCCGCCGGACTGAACAGGCCAAGTTGCGGCTGCTGCAGGCCGAGGTCGAGCTGGCCGTTGACCGCACCGTGGAGGGTGAGGTCTACGACGACGAGCGACTCGGGCTGTTGTTCGCCTGTTGTCATCCGTCGCTGCCGCTGGGTGGGCGGGTCGCGTTGACGCTGAAGACGGTGACCGGGTTGTCGACCCGGGAGGTTGCCCGTGCCTTCTTGGTCAGCGAGGCCACCATGGGGCAGCGGCTGCTGCGGACCCGGCAGAAGATCGCCCACACTGGGATCTCCCTGCGGCAGCCCGAACCGCACCGCCTTGCCGAGCGCACCGCTGGCATCCTGGCTGTGATCTATCTGCTGTTCAACGAGGGCTACACCGCGACCGAAGGTGAGCAGACGCTCCGCGAGGATGTGGCCGGCGAGGCTGTCCGGCTGGCCGGGCTGGTCGCCGAACTGCTGCCCGACGACGGTGAGGTGCATGGGCTTCGGGCTCTGCTGCTGCTGCAGCACGCCCGGCGAGCGGCCCGCACGGACGTGGGCGGGGACCTTGTGACGCTGGATCAGCAGGACCGCACCCGCTGGGACCGCGGCTACATAGCGGCGGGTCTGCATAGCCTGGGCCGGGCGCGTGGTGCCGAGCACCCGGCCGGCTATTACCAGCTCCAAGCCGAGATCGCCGCCGTACACGCCACGGCCCGCGACGCGGCCGCCACCGACTGGGCCCGCATCGTGACCGGCTACGACGCCCTGCTGGCGCTGCGCCCCTCACCGGTCGTCGCTCTCAACCGGGCCGTGGCCGTTGGGTTTCGCGACGGTGCCGAAGCCGGGTTGGCTGCTCTGTCCGATGCGGTGGCCGCCGGCGGGCTGGACGGCTACGCCCTGGTGCCGGCGGTACGGGCTGATCTGCAGCGCCGCGCCGGGCGGGCGTCTGCGGCAGCAGCCGAGTACCGGGTGGCGATCCAGCGAGCCGCAACCGGACCCGAACAACGGCTGCTGCAGCGACGGCTCGACGAACTGACCGAGACAAACCCGGAAAGGACGCCGTAGCTCACCGGATTCGCGTTGCGCTAGGGACCCAATCGGGAGGCCAGCCTGTCCAGAGTGATTCGGAAAGCCAGCACGTGGCAGGCACTGAGCACGATCAAGCCGACCCGCTACGGGCGCATGGGTCACCGGTTTGCTCCTATCAGTGGCGGCCACGTTTTCGGCCCGTCTTGTTCACTTCAGCCTGCCCGCAGGGGAACGGCGAGTGGGATGACATGCTGAGCCGGTGACGACGACTGCCAATGCGCTGGTGGAGGCGCCGCCTCGCTTCTCCTGGAACCTGGTGCCGGCGGCGATGGTGGCGCTGTCGGCGTTCCTCATGTTCGGGCTGCAGCGTGAGGCGATGGCGTACCCCGTCCTGGCCGCTGGCATCGCTCTCGGGTTCCTGCTCGACCGCGACCTCGGCCGCAGCCTGCTGCTGATCGGCATCGGGCTCGCCCCGATCGGACTGATCTCGGTAGCGGCGGACATCAGGTGGAGCCACTACTTCCTGGTGGCCGCCGTGCTCACCGTTGCAGCGCTGACGCCGTACCTGCTGGACCGGTACGCGTTCCGACGGTACGTCATCCGGTTCCCCCTCCGCAGCGGGCGACACTGGACGCTCGCCGAGCGCGCGTACATGTTCAGCGTCGTCGGACTGGCCTGGCTGATCATGCCCTATTACTTCATCAACTCCGGTACCTATCTGAACTGGCCGGCACCGCGAGAGCCCAGTGAGCTGGCCCGGCTGTTCGTCGGGGTGAACGCCGTCGGATTGTGGGACGAGCTGTTCTTTATCTGCAGCGTTTTCACCCTGTTGCGGCGCCACTTCCCCACCTGGCAGGCCAATCTGCTGCAGGCGGTGATCTTCGTGTCCTTCCTCTGGGAAATCGGCTACACCAGTTGGGGACCGTTCCTCACCTACCCGTTCGCCCTGGTCCAGGGCTACCTGTTCGCCCGCACCCGCTCGCTGCCGTACGTGCTGTGCACGCACTTAATCTTCGACTGCGTGCTGTGGCTGATCTTGGTGTACGCACACAACCCGGGCTGGTTACCCAGAGTTTTCTGGTACTAGCCGAGGCGCCCTCACCTTGGGTTGCCGGGCCTGTCACGTCGTCATGGCTCCCCTACTACGCCATGAGCTGAGTCCAATACCGCAGCTTCTGGTGCGAACAGGCGACCCCATGCGCTCCTGCAGGCAGGCCGCACCGCTGACCGATTGCCTATCGAACGTCCAAATCGGGAAGGACCCTGCGGGCACGGCTGAGGAATCACTTCGCTTGTGGCTAGCCTGCAGACGTCGGTGGTGTCGTGGTGTGGCGCCGACGAGGCATGCATCGGTAGGGCTGCCACGGCTGGCGTTGGCGACACCATCGAGCCTGGTGAAACCGGTTAGAGCCAGTCAGCCAGCTGCACCGGCTGACGGGTCCGGGCCGACTCGACGGACGCGTACGTCGTCGCCAGGCTGCCGAGGTTGTTGCGGCCGGAGATGCTCGGCTCGCGCCCCTCCTGTATCGCGGTCACGAACTCGGTCAGGCTGCCGGCCCGGTCGACCCGCGCCACGATCGGCAGCACTAGCGTCTTGACCTCCCCGCCCTCCCGCACTCGAACCTCGTCGGACCGCCAGCCCTGGGGACCGTCACCGCGACTGGTCCACCAGACCTCGGCATCGGCGAAGTCCATCCGCCACTCCCCGGCCCAGGCGGTGCGCATCCCGCTGCTCACCCAGCTGGCGCGGTAGCTCGTCACTACATCGGCTCCCGACTCGATCAGCCCGGCTCCCTCCGAGGGCCCAGAGAACGACGACCACGACGGGTCCCAGGTGCGGAGGTCAACAGTGGTCACCTCGCGACCCAGCACAGTGCGGATCAGGTCAAAATGGTGGATCGACATGTCTACCAGCAGCGGCTCGTCCAAAGCGTGGTGCGCCCCGACCACGCCGTTGGCCCCGGACAGCTGTCGGAAGTCGACGGCGACCGCGTGCAGGTCGCCGTAGGTCTGTTCGGCGACGATCTTCTGCACCGCCTGAACCGCAGGGAAGAAGCGGTAGTTCTGGCTAACGGCAACGGTCAGAACCTCGGCGTCAGCGAGCGCGATCAACTCCTTCGCCTCTGCAACGCTGGGCGCGAACGGCTTCTCTACCAATACGTGCCGACCCGACTCCAGGGCCGCCCTGGCGGCCGGCACATGGCCCACCAAGCTGGCGGTGACCAGCACAGCCTCGGGATTAGTCGCTTCCAGAGCCGCCTCGACCGTCGCGTAGCAATCCTCCGGAGTCGTCAAACCGTCGGCGATGGCCCGCTCCCGGGATCCGGCGAAAACGTCGGCCGTCCCCACGATCTCCACCTCGGGCACTTGCGGGATGACGTTTCTGGCCCAGTCCCGACCGAACCCACCCAGACCTACCTGGACGATACGCATGCCGCCTACCTCTCACGTTTCAATGTGCTCTCGGACCGCTATCCCCGGGGGGTAATCTCACCACTGCCAACGTCGGCCGAGGCGTGCTGACAGGTCGAGATTGTCAGTTCGCTCCGACGCCGTACCACTAGAACTGCCCGGGGTCCGTACGGCTGAACCGCGACCAGGGAATGACGCTAGTTCTTACCACCCACGGCCCGACGACCTAGAGCGGCCATGCTTCCGCGCTCGTGCTGGTCGACTACAAGACCCGTGCGGTACGAGGGTGAACTGTCGGTACTGGAAAGCTCCTCCAACCCCTACCTTGAGCTGGTCCTGCAGCACCAATCAGAGAACGGACGACCCGCGGAGATGGTCGGCACCACCCGCATCAAGATGCAGGACGGGAGATTCTGGGTGCACAGACCTCAAAGACTCTCAGCATCGGCCGGTGCGCCATAGAAGGAAAACTGAGCGGAAGCCGTGCCCAATCGATCACGGGCTCTCGTTAAGGTGACAGGTCATCGATGGCGACCGTCGGTAGAGCCCAGCGGAAGGGGGCGCCGCCAGAGCGCCGGCCGCGACCGGCGCTCCTCGTGCGACATCGTCGTGAAGAGCCAGCCGACGGCTGGCGTTCTGATATCTGTCGTCAGATCAGATCGGTTGGACGTTGTCCGCCTGTGGGCCCTTCGGGCCCTGGGTAGTGGCGAACTCGACGCGCTGACCCTCGTCGAGCGAACGGAAGCCGGACGATGCGATCGCGCTGTAATGCACGAAGACGTCGGCGCCCCCGCCATCAACCTCAATAAAGCCGAACCCTTTTTCGGCGTTGAACCACTTGACAGTTCCTTGTGCCATGCCAGATCTCCTCGATGTTGCGAGGTCGCGCTTCACGACTCTCGACCGCTGCCGGGAGCTGGCAAACACCAGCGCCCAAGAGATTCGCAGACGCAGCACTCACCACGACACAAGACCTACAACAGCCACCCCAGTCTTGCACATGTCGCGGGGCGAACGACTCGGTCGAGATCCCCGGCCCTCGCTTGTGGGGCCTAGGTCCGGTGCCCCGCCTCGTCGCCGAACTGGCCACAGCTCATTGGTGCACCATCCCTTTGGTAGTAGCCAGCTCGGGGTGTGCGTAGTGAGGTTTGCTGTTGAACCGCCCGGCGCCGAGCATCGTGATCGCGATTAAGGGGATCGCGAGCTCGGAGATCCGGTCGCCCACCTCGGAGACC
>CADCUO010000150.1 GCA_902805915.1 uncultured Propionibacteriaceae bacterium
GACCTCCTGGTAGAAGCGGTCCTGGACCGTTCGGTCAAGCTGGCCGCACCTGATGACGGCATCGTCGAACCCGATGTGCTGTGTCCCAGGGACGGGTCCAGCGTCTACACCCTCGCCGGCGGCGACCAGTACACCTCCCAGCGGATCCTGGACGCGGAGCGGCGGCTGGTGGAGACCGCCGGCCGGGCCGACGGCTACGTCGTCGACACCGACACGCTCGATCTGGCCCTGCTGGAGATGACCGCGAACGGGATCCGGCTGAATCCCGGCCAGGCTGCCCTGGTTCGGGCGATGGCGACCTCCGGCGCCCGGCTGCAGCTGGCGATCGCCCCCGCCGGGGCAGGGAAGACGACCGCCATGCGGACCCTCGCACTGGCCTGGAACCAAGGCGGCGGCAATGTGGTCGGTCTGGCCCCGTCCGCCACGGCAGCCGCCCAGCTCCGCGACCAGACCGGCGTCACCTGCGAGACCCTCGCAAAGCTCACCTGGTCCCTCAGCCACGGAGACCTGCCCGACTTGGCGCAAAGGATCGGCGCGTCGACGCTGGTGCTGGTCGACGAGGCCGGGATGGCCGACACACTGTCGCTCGACACCGCCGTCCAGTTCGTCGTCGGCCGTGGCGGAAGTGTCCGCCTGGTCGGGGACGATCAGTAGCTCACCGCGATCGGCGCCGGCGGTGTCCTCCGCGACATCAAAGCCCAACACGGCGCGCTGCGGCTGACCGAGCTGCACCGCTTCACCGACCCGGTGGAAGCCGCCGCGTCCCTCGCCCTGCGGCAAGGCAGACCTGAGCGCTCACCTTCTACCTGGACAACGGCCGGGTCCATGTCGGCGACCTCGCCAGCGCCACCGGAGAGCTGTTCACGGCGTGGCAGGCCGACCGCAGCCAAGGCCTGGACTCGATCATGCTTGGACCCACCCGCGAACTGGTTGCCCAGCTCAACCAGCGCGCCCGCACTCACCGCCTCAACGGCAAGGAGATTGGCCCGACAGTTCGACTGGGCGATGGGAACCAGGCGAGCCTTGGGGATGTGGTAATCACCCGCACCAACGACCGCCGGCTGCGCCTCGGCGGCGACTGGGTAAAGAACGGCGACCGCTGGACCATCACCGCCGTGAAACGAGACGGCGGCCTAACCGTCCGACACAACCGCAGCCACCACACAACACGGCTCCCAGCCGGCTACGTCCAGGCGTCGACCGGGCTCGGCTACGCCACCACCATCCACAGCGCCCAAGGTGTCACCTGCGACACCATGCACGGGCTCGCCTGCGGGCAGGAGACACGGCAGCAGCTGTACACGATGCTCACCCGCGGCCGCACCGCCAACCACCTCTACCTCCAGGTCGTCGGCGGCGGCGACCCGCACAGCCTCATCCGACCCGAGACCGTCACCCCGCGTACCCCCACCGAGCTGCTGGAGCAGATCCCGCCCGCGACGACACCCCCACCTCCGCCACCAACCTGCTCCGCGACCTCACCGACCCCGCCGCCCGGCTGTACGACGCGACCCAGCGCTACGCCGACAGCCTCCGCGCCGCAGCCGAACACACCCTTGGACCCACCGTTGTCGAGGCACTGGATGCCTACGCCGACCGGGTGGTGCCCGGGCTGACCGAAGAACCTGCCTGGCCCGCCCTGCGGGCACATCTGCTCACCCTGTCCGCCGCCACCGGCGAGCACCCACTCCTCCAGCTACAGACCGTGGCCACGGACCGGGAGGTCGACACCTCTGTCGACAAGGCAGCCGTGCTGGACTGGCGGCTGGAAGGACTCGACCTCCACCATCCCGGGCCACTACCGTGGCTGCCCGGCATACCACCGTCCCTACACAACCATCCCGAATGGGGCCCCTACCTCGCCCAACGGTCCCAGCTCGTCACCGACCTCGCCGATCAGGTCCGGGACCAGGCGGCCAGGGACACGACGCCGCCGGTATGGGCACCACCCGACAGCGCCCAGATCAGCCCAGCCACGCTTGGCGACGTCGCCGTCTGGCGAGCCACCACCGGCGTGTCACCTCAAGACCGCAGACCAACCGGTCCCGAGCTGCCGCAATCCACCGCCAACCTCTGGCAACGCCGCCTCGACCAACAAGTGCAGCAACACAGGAAAGATCCGCACGCTGTCGGCGCCAAGGAGGCGCAAGCTTCGTTCCGAGGACCAACCCCAGACAGACGCGAGTTTGGCCGATACGGCCCCGCCCCCTCGAGTCCCCCCGGCCGTGCGCGCTGACACAGACCACGATGCAGAAACGACAGTTTCAACTGCCGCGCCACCGAGGGCCCGTCCGGGCCAACGTACTGAGCGCCGGCGCCTTTCATGCGGACCACGGCGCCAACGGGCGGACTGCCCATGAAACTTGCTCACGTCACTCTGCGACAGCCCCTAGACCTTAAAGCTGCCGAGTTGCCTCTCGAACGTCAAGACTGGCACTGCGCGCCGGCGTCTCCCTCGGCTCCGCGTGTCCTCCGACCTGATCGCGTGCACCAGACTGATCGCCTACGCCGAGGACCCCGCCCTGGTCCGGTGCGAGATCGCCGCCTTCCGCTACCGCGCCCTGCACGTCGCCGCCCGCACCACCCGGCCGCTCGGCCAGGTTCACCTGCGCATCGACAAGACCTCGCGCTGGGCACCGCGATCGCCGCGGGCTGGGGCCCGATAGGCACCGCCAGCGGCTGAGCGCCGACCCACTGCCTCGACGACCCAAAGACCCTCGAACACCACCCGGCGCGCCAGCCGGAACCTCGCCATGCCCGGCCGCCGCCGCCATGCCGCGAACCGCTCAAATCGGCAAGCAGGGCTCGGCTCACCTGGCCGTATGAAAAACCGAGGCTAGTGCCGACTGAAGACCTCTCCTGGTTGTCCGTGACACTCAGCCGAGTCGCTTGTAGTTTGACGACTATGACTATGCGGGGTTTGGTTGCTGGTCTCATCGCGCTGACTATGTGCGTGAGCTCCGCTGCCTGCCGCGGCTCTGCACCGGGCGTCAGCTCAACCAAGATGACGTTGTATACCTGCGTCAGCGACAGCACGATCCAGCCGGTGATCAAACAGTTCGAGGCCCAGCACCCCGGTCATAAGGTCGATGTCTTTCGAGCACCAACGGGTGACCTGAACGCGAGGGTGGCCGGTGATGCGCGTTCCGGCGGTCTGAAAGCTGACGTGATCTGGGCTTGTGACCCACTCACCATGCAGAACTACCTCGACCAGAAGCTGGTGGGCGGCTGGACTCCGCAGTCAGATATCCCAGCACGGGTACGCACCAACGACTACGTGGGCGTGGCCACCCTTTACCTGGTGGCGGTGACTCGCAAGGGATCACCTCAGCCCAAAGCCTGGGCGGACCTGACCACGGAGGAATACGTCGGTGGGGTGGCGGTTCCGGACCCGGGGACGGCTGCCTCCGCACTGGGAGCGCTCGGTTACTTCGCCCAGAACCCCGACTACGGCATCGCGTTCTATGCCGCACTGAAGAAGAACGGAGCCGTCCAGGTCGGTACGCCCGACAACGTCACCACCGGCGTCGCCCAAGGGGTCTACCGGGCCGGTATCACGATCGCGAACTCCGCTTATCCCGCCCAGAAGAAGGGCTCGCCGATCAATGTCGTCTGGCCTGCCCCCGGTGCCATCGCCATCTACGGACCCATCGCGTTGGCCACCCATGCCAAGTCGTCAACGATGGCGAAGGACTTCATCTCCTATGTCACCAGTAAGGGGGGACAGACGCTGATCGGTGCCTCCGGCTCGTATCCGGCGCTGCCGGGGATACCGAGCCCCAGCATGCCCGCTTCCGCGCCGGTCGTCTTCCCGGACTGGTCGGCGCTCGGCTCCCAGAAGAAGACCCTGCTGAAGGACTATCAGAAGATCTTCGGCGGCGGCTGAGGATGGCGTACGGCCGCCGCCTGCGACAAGTTGTCCTGTCAGGGGTCGTCGCCGTAGCCGTACTGCTCGTGCTGCTACCGATCCTCGTGATGGTCCGCACGGTCTGGAAAGAGGGTTCCGGCCAACTCGGCAACATTCTCACCTCACCGGGCCTTGGCGTCGCTGTCGGCAACACCTTGGTGCTTGCGGTCGTGGTGACCGCCCTCGCGGTGCCGATCGGAGCGTTGCTCGCTCTGGCGCTGCGCAGCCCGGAGGTGCCCGGTCGGCGGTTCTGGCAGTTCGGTGTATTGCTGCCGGTGCTTGTGCCCGACTTCGTTCTCGGTTACAGCTGGGTGCGAGCCTACGGTCGGGCTGGGTTCACCGATGACCTGTTCGGCAGGTACTGGCAGGGCGTCCAAGGCCCAGCCGGCGTCGCGGCGGTGGTGGTCGTGAACGCGGTACCGCTGTGCTTTCTGATCACTGCCGTGGGCTTGGCCGCGCGAGCCGAACCTGCTGTTGAGCGGGCCGCCCGAATCTCAGGTGCCGACCCGCTCACCGTGCTTAGGACCATCACCTTGCCACTAATGCGGCCCGCCATCCTTACCGCAGCAGCGCTGATCTTCGTGTTAACCCTGGGCACCTTCGCGATTCCGCAGGTCATGGGCACGCCAGCGGGCTTCACCACGATCACCACCCGGATCTACTCCAACCTGGCCCGGAGCAGCGACCCGCTCTCCTTCATCGAGGCCATCACCCTCGCGTTGTTGCTGGTGGTCATCGCCGTCCTCGTGGTAACCCCAGCGGACCTGCTGCTCGGCCCGAGGCTGCGGACGACCCGGGTCGCGATCAGCGACTCCAGCGCGGAGACCGGGGGGCGGGCAGCAAGGCGATGGGCCGCCGGGGGGATCGGTGCCTACCTGCTGGTCGCGGCCGGGGTGCCGTTGTTGGCGTTGGTCGCAACCGCGGTGACCAAAGCGGTCGGCGTGCCACCCAGCCCAGCCAACTGGACCTTGGAGAACTTCCGCCTGGTGGCCACTGCGCGTAACGGCGAGGCGCTGGTCCGGAGCCTACTGCTCGCCGTGTCGGCTGCCTCGGTGCTGGTGCTGCTCGGAGGTGCGGTGGCGTCGCTGGAACGCAGCCGCGGTGGCCGCCGAGTGGCCACCCTGGTCACCTTGACCGTGGTCCTGCCTGGGTCGACCCTCGCCGTCGGGCTGTTGATCACCTACGGCCGCTGGCTCGGTGGCACTGCGGCGATCATTCTGCTGGCGTACGTCGCGAAGCTGTGGGGCATCGCCCACCGACCAATCTCCGGTGCCATAGATCGACTGCCCCCCGAGGAGCAGCACGCCGCTCGGGTGAGCGGCGCCGCCGTGCTCACCGCGGTCCGCACGGTGGTCCTACGCCCGCTGGCCCCCGCACTGGTTGCAGCCTGGGGAGTCTGTTTCCTTACGGCTCTGCACGAGGTGACGATGTCCAGCCTGCTGTACGGGCCGGGCAGCGAGACTCTGGCTGTGGTCGTCCTCAACAGCGAAGAGCTGGGCGCCGTCGGTGGCACGGCCGCCCTCTCGGTGCTCCTCACCCTCGTGCTTCTGGTGCCGGCTCTCGGCCTCTGGTTCACCAGTCGGGCGCTGAGCAGCCGCAGGCGCCCGCTCGCCACGGTTCCGGAGCTGCCTGGTGCCCGCTGACGCGGTCAACTCGGCTGAACCCGTTGACACCTTGGCGGTGCGAGGACTCTCGGTGGCCTACAACGGGGTCGACGTTCTGTTCGACGTTGAGCTAAGTGTCGCGGCCGGGGAGGTGGTGGCGCTGCTCGGACCTTCCGGCTCCGGCAAGTCGACGCTCCTGCACACCATCGCCGGGTTCCGGCTGCCGCGGACCGGTCAGGTGTGGCTGCACGGCCGGCTCGTCGCCTCACCGACTGCTGCTGAGCCCCCTGAGCGCCGTCAGCTTGCCATGGTGTTTCAGAACTATGCACTCTGGCCGCACCTTTCCGCGCTCGACACGGTGGCATATCCGGGCCGGCGGCGCGGGGAAAGCCGTACCCGAGCCAGAGCTAACGCCATGGACATCCTGGAACGACTGCATGTCGGGCACCTGGCCGGTCGGCGTCCGGCCGACCTGTCGGGCGGCGAGCAGCAGCGGGTCGGCCTGGCCCGAGCGCTGGCCCGCCAGTCTTCGCTGTACCTGTTCGACGAGCCAACCGCGCACCTCGACACGCATGTGCGCGGCGTGTTCCTGGAAGAACTGGCCACCCGGCGGCGGGAGACTGGTGCCGCGGCGCTGTACACGACCCACGACGCGGAGGAGGCGCTCGGTCTGGCCGATCGGGTGGCGCTGCTGACGGCCGGGCGGATCGTCCAGCTCGGCACCCCCGAGCAGGTGTACAACGAGCCGGTGAGCGCAGCAGCGGCCCGGCTCACCGGCCCGACCTCGGTGCTGGTCCCGCCCGGCTCAGTAAGCTCCTTGTTGGTACGCCCGGACTGGGCAACCCTGGGCGGCGACCAGCCAGCACGCGTGCACCAGGTCTGGTTCCGGGGAACCCACTCCGACTACCTGCTGGACACCCTGGGGGGCAGATTGCTGGTCCGCGCGTCCGGCACCCCGGTACACAGGTCCGGCGAGCAGGTTAGTTGGAGCTTGCTGCGCTCCTGGCCGCTACTGCGCGGCTCAGCTCCCCAGTAGAGACGCCGGGCCCGAGTGAAGGTTGCCCTCGTTGACGATGTTGAGGTGGCGGAAGGTGTAGGCACGTAGGTCGCTGACCTGACGCTCGGTCAGCCGATCACACACCCACTCCCAATGCAGCGACACCCAGTCGCCGACTTTCAGCCCCCTGATCATGCTCACCCCGTTGACCGACTGAACCACCGCCTCCGTCGTCACCGGGCCGAGGTCGAGCCGACGTCCGTCCCAGGTCAGCGGAGCGGACTCGACGACCACCTGGTCGCCTTGCATGCCGAGCACCTGCCCCCAACGAATCCGGCACCGGTCCAGTACTGTCAGCGCGTGCTTGGCCTTACGGCCGTCGCTCAGCAGTCCGGTCCACGGGTAGATGCAGAACACCGCGAAACTATGGTGCGGGACACCGCCGGCCAGCACACTGTCGGTGAGCGTGAAGAACTTCGAGCCGGTCCGGGAGCGGAACCGTTCCTCCATCGAGTTCCCGAGCGCCCGGGTGCTGACCTGCTCGAGCCGCGGGCTACCCACCCAGTAGGCCTCCACCACCCGCCGGTCCAGCGGGTCGCCCAACCCTGTCGCCTCGGCGATCAGCTCAAGGTACGGCCAGGCTCCGGCGAACTGCTGCGACATTGCACGTAACCCTCGGTCGTCCGCTCCGGCCACGCCGTACTCGAAAAAGGCTCCTGCGTCCCCTGGCCCGCAGTACCCGTGGGAGTTCGGCGGATACGCATAACGCGCGAACAGCACCGGGCCCGGCACGTCCTGGCTGCCCGACCCGGCAGCGCGGCTGCTATGGCCGGCCGGCGCCTGCCCGTTGACTCCCTGCCCGCTGACGCTCTGCCGTCTGCCCAGGTCATGCATGTCGGACCGGTTCTTCCTCCACCTCGCGCGGTCGCCCCATCAGCTCCAGGCCGGACAACGCTCGCTCCGCCTCCTCTTCGTCGATCACCTCCATCGCGAAACCCATGTGAATCAAGATCCAGGCCCCCTCTCGGGGTGGCTCGTCGAGCATGCCGACGTTCACACGTCGTTGCGCGCCCTGGACATCGACCAGCGCAAGCTGGTCGGCAAAACCGTCCACCAGCTCCACAACGCGACCCGGGATCCCAAGGCACATGGTCAGCTGCTCCTCATCTTCAGCGTCTCCGGCTCGGACAGCCGCTCCGCGACGAGCCTTCGCAGCGCCGCCAGCGTGGCCGGCACGGCGGCGGTGACCGGTTCGGAAAGTCCCATGCCTTCCTCGAGGGTCGCTGGGCAACAGCCGACGACGTACGTGGGGGGTAGGGTTCCGCCGAGCACCCCCAGGCTGGCCAGCACCGACACCGGCTCCATGCCATGGGCGTCGAAGTCGCCCTCTCCGAGGTCAGCCATGCCTACCTCCATCAGGCTGAGCTCGCCTGGGTGACCCTCACCGGGGATGGCGTCGACCAGTACAAGCGCGTCGTAGCCGTCAAGCAGATCGTAGGA
>CADCUO010000151.1 GCA_902805915.1 uncultured Propionibacteriaceae bacterium
AGCGCGACCCCGGCCGCCAGCGCCGCTGGCGGGTCCGCAACCGGGCAACCGGGGAGGGCTACGTGCTAATCCCTGGATCCGAGGATGGTGAGGTGGACAGCTACGGGGTCGGCGACTTCTGGGCGCTGCGGTACCGCCCCAGCCAGCTCGACGACAGCGCCGTGGCGACCAGCACCCGTGCACAGCTCGACAGCTTCGTCAACGGCGAGTCGATCGTGGGCACGAACGTCGTCGTCTGGTACGCGGCGCACTTCACCCACGACCCAGCGGACGAGCACCCGGGGAGTGGCACCCACATCGTCGGCCCAACGCTCAAGCCGTATCGCTGGTAGCTGAGAAGACGACCGCTGCTGACGGAGTGCTGCAGCGACCTGTCCAAGGCTCGCGTTTGATCCTTGACACTGGCTGCAACGCACGTCTACGGTGCTCTACACGTGTAGAACCCCAATCAATCCGAGTAGACAAGGCCGTCTATGACGCGGGTCATTCTCGACACCGACCTAGCTATGGGAGCCCCCGGCTCCGATATCGATGACGGGTTCGCCCTGGCCCTGGCGCACGCCGAACCGCTGATCGAGCTGGACATGATCACCACGGTGAACGGCAACACCGACGTGGAGAGCGCCACCCTGCTCTCCCTTGAACTAGCCGAGCGTCTTGGCTGCGGTGAGGTGCCGATCTACCGCGGGGCCGGCGCGCCGCTAACCAGGCCAGACCGGTTCTGCGGCGCCCCGGCCGACACCGTCGCTGCCTTCGGCCACCACGAGCCGAAGCCCGGGTATGCAGCAGTCGAGATCACGCGGCACATCCTCGCCAATCCGGGCGACATCACTTTGGTTCCGATTGGTCCGCTGACCAACGTGGCGGCGGCGCTGTCGCTGGACCATCGGCTCGCCACCAGCGTCCGGGAGATCGTGGTCATGGGCGGCATCTTCCTCGGCCAGACCCACGCCACTGGAATGCCCGGTGAGTTCAACATCTGGAAGGACCCTGAGGCTGCGGAAGCGGTGCTGCACTCCGGCGCCCCGCTCCGCTTCGTCGGCCTAGACGTCACGTTGCAGGTACGCCTTACCCGTGCACACGCCGGTGAGATGGCGGCGGCCGGTGGCGCCTTCGGCGAGTTCGCGGGCTCCTACACGACCGGCTGGATCGACCACCAAGCCGCCCGACACCCCGACGACCCGCTGCAGGCCGACAGCTGCGCCATGCATGACCCACTCGCCGTCGCGGTCGTTGCCCACCCTGAGTTCGTGACCTGGCGCGACGCCCGGGTCGATGTCGTGACCGGCGACGGCCCGGCCCGAGGAGTGATGGTCACCGACCTGCTCACCTCGGTCGACGCGCCGCCGCCCAACTGCCAGATCGCCACTGCCGTCGACGCGGAGGCCTTCATGTCGTACTTCTTGGACACAATCGCGCAACTGTAGATCCACCACGCACCATCAATCCCAATGGAGGCCACGATGCAACGAGTAACGAGGAAGTTCAGGGCGTGGTGCGGTGTGGCCGCCGCCACTGCTTTGGCCTTGACCATGACGGCCTGTTCGGGTGGGCAAGGTACGAGCTCTGGCGATCCCGCCGCCGGAAGCGGCTGGAGCATCCCGGAGCAGGACCCGACGGCCGAGATCAGCGTCTTGAGCATCCTTACCGTCAAACAAATGAAGCCGGTGATCGATGCCTTCGAGAAGGCCCATCCCACCATCAAGATCAAGTGGCAGACCGTGCCCTTCGATGCCCTCGCCAGCACCGTGGATGCGCGGGTAAGCAACAAGGGGGGCGACCCCGACGTCTACTGGGCCGACCAGCCGCGCATCTCAGCGCTGGCTGCTCGCGGCGAGGTGGAGGACCTGACGGCGGCATTCTCCCAGTACAAGGACGCCTTCGATCCCACGGCCTATGACGCCGGCGTGTACCAAGACAAGCTGTGGGCGCTACCCATCGCCAACTCCACGCAGCTGCTCTACTACAACAAGACCCTGCTGGACAAGGCCAAGCTCGAGCACCCGTCGGCTGATCCCAACCAGCGGATGACCTGGGAGGATCTCACCGTCGACGCCAAGGCGGCTAAGGATGCCGGCGCCAACTACGGCTTCACCTTCGGCCAGGTCGATCGGTACTACCAGCTGGAACCGCTACCGGTCTCTAAGGGTGGCTCGGCGGGTGGGACCGGCGAAGGGAACCTCACGCCCGACATCGCCTCCCAGCCGTGGATCGACGCCTTCACCTGGTACGGCAAACTCTTCGCCGACGGGGTGTCGCCACGCGGTGTCTCCCCGGATGTGTCGGACCCCAACTTCCTTGCAGGGAAGACGGCCTACATGGTGCAAGGGCCCTGGCTGCTCCCGCAGCTCCAAGGCTCGAAGGTCGACTGGGGAGTCGCTCCGCACCCCCAGTTCGCCGGCGGCAAGGCTGTCACGCCGACCGGGTCCTGGTCGTTGGGCATGAACCCCTTCAGCAAGCAGAAGGAGGCGACGGCGATCTTCATGAAATGGATGGCCGTTGATGAGGGGTCGGGATACATCAAGTACTTCCCCGCTCCTGAGCTTGCAGCAAACGTCGAGGGAAAGAAGATCTACTTCCAGAAGGAGGTCTTCGCCTCCGAGGAGGGTCAGAAGGCAGCCAAGATCATCGACTTCGAGACCGCTAACACCGCAGTCAACCGGCTGCCAACCGTGGGTTACATCGAGTTCGAGGAGATTCTCAACCGAGCCTTCGCTGACATCCGTAACGGGTCGCCTGCTAAGACCAGCTTGGAAGCGGCCTCGAAGGAACTTGAAACCGCCTGGTCGAAGTACCGCTAGATGAGTCAGAAGAGGTCAGCATGTCTTCGATGGTGAAGACGCAGCCCGGTGCGGCGCCGGCCAAAGTTGGCCGGCGCCGCCTCGACCGGCGGCGGCAGCACTTCTGGGCGGTGGCATTTCTCGCCCCCGCATTGGTGTCCTTGTTGGTACTGCGTCTGTTGCCAACCCTGGATGCGGTGGTTGCGAGCACCTACAAGGCCTTTCCCGGCGGGCTGGTGGCGGCGACCTTCACCGGCCTGGGCAACTATCAGGACCTGTTCGGCAGTGAGGCGTTCGTGGACACGCTGCAGCGCACCCTCTGGTTCAACCTGGTGATCAACCCACTGCAGATCGGTCTCGCGTTACTGATTGCGGTGCTGCTGGTGCAGCGCGTCCGGCTCACTGGGCTGTGGAAGACGCTGATCTTCGTGCCCGTCACCATCCCCATCGTCGGCTCCTGCATCGCCTGGTCGGCGGCGCTGCAGCCGGAGGGCCCGGTCAATGCGATCATCGCCGCGCTGGGAGGTTCACCACAACCGTTCTTCAACTCGCCGTCACAGGCGATTTGGAGCATCATCTTGGTGGCCTCCTGGATCGGTATCGGCTACTGGATGCTGTTCCTCATCGCTGGGCTTCAAGATGTCCCCTCCGAGCTGTACGAGGCGGCCAGGATCGACCGCGCCGGACCGATCCGGACCTTCTTCCTGATCACGCTGCCGCTGATGAAGCGACCGATCCTCTTCGTCCTGGTGGCTGACACCGTCGCGAACTTCGTGCTGTTCGTGCCCGTGCAGCTGATCACCAAAGGAGGTCCGGAGAGCAGCACCACGTTGTTGATGTTCGACGCGTACCGGGTGACGTTCGGGTACGGCAGTCGAAACCTCGGCGCGGCGGAGGTCGTCATCTTGACCTTCATCATGTTGTTCTTCGTGTTCTTGCAGTTTCGGCTGCTGCGCGAGGAAAAGAACCAAGCATGAGTACCGTCGAGTCGGTACCACTGTCGGAAGTCACCAGTGGCCGCGCCGCCGGGAGCACGGGTCAGCGGCGAGGTCGAAACACAAGCCTGATCCGTACCGTCCTCGCCGCCGTGATCGCGGCCGCATTCATCATCCCGGCGGCCTGGATCTTGATCAACTCGTTCCGTCCGAACCAGGAGATCTTAAGCTCGCTGACGCCGTTGAGCTGGGGTCTGATCATCCCGTCGCGACTGACCCTTGAGAACTACACCGGACTGCTGTTTGAGGGCGGGTTCTCGCGGGCGCTGCTGAACTCGCTGATTGTCGCGGTCTTCTCAGTCCTGTTCGGTTTGATCGTTTCCACACTGGCGGCATACGCGCTGGCTGTGTTCAGCTTCCCAGGTCGCAACGCGGTCTTCGCGGTCGTGGTCATCAGCTTCATGGTTCCGTTCGAGGCGATCGCCATCCCGCTCTCGCAGCAGTTCACGGACTGGGGTCTGGGGAACACCCTGATCGGTCTGATCCTGCCTGGAATAGGGAACGGGCTCGCGATCTTCAACCTCCGGCAGCACTTCCTTGGCATCCCTTCCTCGTATCGGGAAGCCGCGATGTTGGACGGGGCGTCCGAACCTCGGATCGTGGCCTCGGTCTACGTGCCGATGAGCAGCGCTGCCCTGATGAACTCGGCCCTTCTTATCTTCCTGGGCCAGTGGACTGCTTACCTGTGGCCGCTGCTGCTGGTCACCGAGAATGAGCTGCAGGTGGCGCCGATCGCATTGGCGCTGACCTTTGGGGAGCGCTCGGCCGACTACGGGCAGAACTTCGCCGGGTCGATCCTGCTGTCGTTGCTGCCGGCGCTCGTCCTGCTGGTCCTACAGCGCTTCTTCGGCCGGGTGTCGATCTCAAGCGGCGAGAAGTGACCCGAGCGACCGGGTCGCCGCCGGTGATCGTCGTCGGCTCCGCCAACCAGGACTACATCTACCGCCTCGCTGTCCCGCCTGGGATAGGTGAAACTGTGCTCGCTCGTAGCCTGCTGAAGCAGCCAGGAGGCAAAGGGGCCAACCAGGCGGTGGCTGCCGCCCGGCTGCATGGCAACGTCAGCTTCGTGGCCTGCGTCGGGGACGACGACGACGGCGCGTCCCTGATCAGAGAGTTGCGTTCGGAGGGTGTGGATACGAGCAACGTCGAGATCATTCATCAGGGCCGAACCGGCTTGGCCCTGGTGGCCGTCTATGACAGCGGCGATAACGCCATCACCGTGATCCCGGGGTCTAACTTCTCGTTGACCGCCGGTCGTGTGTCGGCGACCGTGTCGAGGATCGCCTCCGCGGGCGGGGTGATGGTGGTTCAGGCTGAGCTGCAGACGGAGATCATCGGGGCAGCGATCCGTACCGCGGAAGACTCAGGAGTCCGTGCCATCTTCAATCTCGCCCCGTACCAACCCTTACCCGCGGATCTGCTCGCCATCTGTGACCCGCTAGTGGTCAACGAGACCGAAGCTAGCTCGCTGGTCGGGTGGCCGGTACGAGACCCGTCTTCGGCGGCTCGGGCAGCTAAGCAGTTGCGGCACCTGACTCGATCGGCCGTCATCACCCTCGGTGCGGCGGGGGCCTATTTCATCGACCGGGAGTCGACTGGACACGTGCCTGCACCGATAGCGTCACGCGTTGTGGACACCACCGGTGCTGGCGACGCGTTCGTCGGAGCCCTGGCCACCTTCCTAGCGCGAGGGGAGAGCTTCCGCAAGGCCGTACACGTTGGCGTCCTGGCCGGGACGTTCGCGGTCGGCAGCCCGGGCGCGCAGTCGTCCTATCCAACCTTGGCCGATCTGAACCTGGTGGCGCCCGGGCCTGCTCGGGGACGCAGTGCGACAGTGAGCTAGGGCCGTGAAGATCACGCGACTCGACGTCGCGCGCAAAGCCGGCGTCTCTACGGCAGTCGTCAGCTACGTGATCAACAAGGGTCCGCGTCCGGTGGCGCCCGATACCCGTGCCAGGGTGGAGAAAGCAATCCAGGACCTCGGCTATCGGCCGAACGCGATCGCCAGTGCGCTCCGCGGCGGGTCGACCCACTCCATCGGTTTCCTTACGCCCAACCCTCGCGACCCGTTCCACGCCCAAATGGCGGAAGCCATCGAGCGCACGTTCCTCGGACTCGGGTATCTGGTGATCACCGGTAACACCTACTACGCCCGGGCTCGAGAGGAGCGGTTGCTCCGAACCTTCCTTGACCGCAAGGTGGATGGGTTGATCCTTAACTCCGGTATCACTCTGGCGAGCTCGCTTGCTCCGATCCTTGGAGACGTGCCCATTCTGAGCCTCGACGCTGAGCCGATGCCGGATATCGCGAGCATCAGCGCCGACGAGTCAGCGGATGCGGCCACTGCCGTGGAGCATCTGCAGCGACATGGTCACCGGCTGATCGCCCACATCGCCGGTCCTCCGCACCTGCGGGGCGAGGAACTGAAAACCCGCGGATGGCGAGGACAACAAGACAGTCACCACAGCCCTTCGGGCGACGAGCTGATTGCGTACGCCGAATCATCGGAGGAGGGCGGCAGCTCGGCGGCTAGCCTGCTGCTGGGCGCCCGTGGCCGGCCGACGGCGCTGCACGACGAGCGCCCGACAGCCCTCTTCGTATCCTCTGATGTGCAAGCCATCGGCGCGATCAGTGCCTGCCGACAACTCGGTCTCAGGGTCCCGCATGAGGTAGCGATAGTCTCCCTGGGCGGTACCAGGGCAGCGGGCTACACGCAGCCCCCCTTGACGACCGTGAGGCAGGACTTCGAGTTCATCGCTGCGACCGCGGCCTCTCGGCTCCTTGACCGGATCAGGGATCCCGGGAGCTCCAGCTCGGACCTGATGCTGACAGGAAACCTGGTCGTCGGGGAGAGCTGCGGCTGCCCGCCGCCGACGAGCCCTTACTGAACCGATGTGGAACTCTGTTTGTTGTCACAGCTGGCTCGGCGGCTAGGCCGGGAGGGCCACAGCATGGGCCCGTCTGGGATCAGTGGAGAATCGGTGGCGTGACGCTTCCTGCGGATAGTCATGTGCACAGCAAGTGGACCGTCCAATAGACCAACACGACGCGAGGGTGAGGTGTGGCCAGGCGCTCTGAACAATCACCGGGCTACACCAGATGACCGGTTCGCCGGGCTGATGTCAGCGACGCTGGCCGGATCTTGGCGTGACCTCGCGCTAGGCATGGCGCCGCCAGCCAGTCACGGGGGAACATGATGGCAGCAAGACCGTGCTTGTCGACCAGAGGAGATTCGGATGGCTTCCTTCATCGGGTCCGTGG
>CADCUO010000152.1 GCA_902805915.1 uncultured Propionibacteriaceae bacterium
GAGCGGGCGTGGATCTTGTCGTCGACCAGGTGGTGGAGCTTCAGCATGTAGATGTAGCCCACCCCCACCGGTTCCGGGAACGGCTCTCCGGAGCGCCCGTCGAACATGTTCGCCTTGCCGTCGCTGTTGACCAGACGCTGACCGTCCCGGGTCTTCAGGGTGTTGCCCAGGAGACCGGTGATCTCCTCCTCGGTAGCACCGTCGAAGACGGGGGTGGCGAGACGGGAGTTGCCGTCGACACGACCCAGACCGACATCGCGGAGGCGGTCAGCCCAGTCCCCATCAACACCGTCGAGGTCCCAGCCGGTCTTGGCCACCCACCCGAGGTGGGTCTCCAGGACCTGACCGACGTTCATCCGGCTCGGCACGCCGAGCGGGTTGAGCACGATGTCCACCGGGGTGCCGTCCTCCATGAACGGCATGTCCTCGATCGGCAGGATCTTGGAGATGACGCCCTTGTTGCCGTGCCGACCGGCTAGCTTGTCGCCGTCCTGGATCTTGCGCTTCTGTGCGACGTAGACGCGAACCAGCTGGTTCACACCCGGCGACAGCTCGTCATCACCCTCGCGGTCGAAGACCCGGACACCGATGACGGTGCCGGACTCGCCGTGCGGGACCTTGAGCGAGGTGTCGCGGACCTCGCGCGCCTTCTCACCGAAGATCGCGCGGAGCAGCCGCTCCTCGGGGGTCAGCTCGGTCTCACCCTTGGGGGTGACCTTGCCGACCAGGATGTCGCCGGTGCCGACCTCGGCACCGATCCGGATGATGCCGCGCTCGTCGAGATCGGCCAGCATCTCCTCGCTGACGTTCGGGATGTCCCGGGTGATCTCCTCGGCACCGAGCTTGGTGTCGCGGGCGTCGACCTCGTGCTCCTCGATGTGAATCGAGGTCAAGATGTCGTCCTGCACCACGCGCTGGCTCAGGATGATCGCGTCTTCGTAGTTGTGACCCTCCCACGGCATGAACGCGACCAGCAGGTTGCGGCCAAGGGCCATCTCGCCGCCGTCGGTGCACGGGCCGTCAGCCAGCGGCGTACCGACCTCAACTCGTTGCCCGGTGGTGACCAGCGGGCGCTGGTTGATGCAGGTGCCCTGGTTGGAGCGACGGAACTTGCTCAACCGGTAGGTGCGGTAGGTGCCGTCGTCGTGGGCGACCTCGATCAGGTCGGCGCTGACCGCAGTCACTGCACCGGCCTGGGTGGCCACCGTCACGTCGCCAGCGTCGACCGCGCCGCGGTACTCCATCCCGGTACCGACGAACGGGGCATCGCTGCGGATCAGCGGAACCGCCTGGCGCTGCATGTTCGAGCCCATCAGCGCACGGGATGCGTCGTCGTGCTCGAGGAACGGGATCATCGCTGTCGCGACCGACACCATCTGGCGCGGCGAGACGTCCATGTAGTGGATGTCCTCGGCCGGCACCGTGTCCGGGTCGCCGTGACGACGACGAGCCAGCACCCGCTCCTCGGAGAACCGGAGGTTCGCGTCCAGCTTGGCGTTCGCCTGGGCGATGACGAAGCGGTCCTCGACATCAGCGGTCAGGTAGTCGATCTGGTCGGTGACGGTGCCGTTCTCCACCTTGCGGTACGGAGTCTCGACGAAACCGAACGCGTTCACCCGGGCGAAGGATGCCAGCGAGCCGATCAGGCCGATGTTCGGGCCCTCAGGGGTCTCGATCGGGCACATCCGGCCGTAATGCGACGGGTGCACGTCACGGACCTCCATACCGGCGCGGTCACGGGAGAGACCACCCGGACCGAGCGCGGACAGGCGCCGCTTGTGCGTCAGACCGGCGATCGGGTTGGTCTGGTCCATGAACTGCGACAGCTGGGAGGTTCCGAAAAACTCCTTCAGCGCAGCCACCACCGGGCGAATGTTGATCAGCGTCTGCGGCGTGATGGCCTCGACGTCCTGGGTCGTCATCCGGTCCCGGACCACCCGCTCCATCCGACCCAGACCGGTACGCAGCTGGTTCTGGATCAGCTCGCCGACGGTACGGAGGCGCCGGTTACCGAAGTGGTCGATGTCATCCTCTTCGACGAGCAGCTCACCACGCGGAGCGTCGAGGGTCTCCTTGCCCTCGTGCAACGCGACGACGAAGCGGATTGCCGCGACGATGTCCTCCAGCGTCAGCACCTGGGTGTCGAACGGCAGCTCCAGGCCCAGCTTCTTGTTGATCTTGTAGCGACCGACCTTGGCCAGGTCGTAGCGCTTGGGGTTGAAGTAGTAGTTCTCCAACAGCGCCTGCGCGGCCTCACGGGTCGGGGGCTCGCCTGGGCGCAGCTTGCGGTAGATGTCGAGCAGCGCCTCGTCCGTGGTCGAGGTGTGGTCCTTCTCCAGGGTGAGCCGGATCGACTCGTACTCGCCGAACTCCTCCAGGATCTGGGCGTCGGTCCAGCCGAGCGCCTTGAGCAGCACGGTGACGTTCTGCTTGCGCTTGCGGTCCAGCCGGACGCCGACCATGTCGCGCTTGTCGATCTCGAACTCCAGCCACGCACCGCGCGAGGGGATGATCTTGCAGGTGAAGATGTCCTTGTCGGAGGTCTTGTCCGTGGTCTGCTCGAAGTAGACGCCCGGGGACCGGACCAGCTGGGACACCACGACACGCTCGGTGCCGTTGATGACGAAGGTGCCCTTGTCGGTCATCAGCGGGAAGTCGCCCATGAAGACCGTCTGACTCTTGATCTCGCCGGTCTCGTTGTTCATGAACTCCGCGGTGACGAACAGCGGCGCCGCGTAGGTGACGTCGCGTTCCTTGCACTCATCGACGGTGTTCTTCGGCGGCTCGAAGCGGTGGTCACGAAACGACAGCGACATCGTCCCGGAGAAGTCCTCGATCGGGGAGATCTCTTCGAAGATCTCCTCCAGCCCGGACTTGGTGTTGATATCGGTACGTCCGTCGGCGAGAGCCGTGTCGACGCGCTGGCGCCAGACATCATTTCCGATTAGCCAGTCGAAGGAGTCGATCTGCAGGTCGAGCAGATCCGGAACTTCCATGGGCTCGGCGATCTTGGCGAATGAGATACGACCGGTAGGGGATACAACGTGGTTCTTTGAGGCGGTGCGCGAGGCGGCCAACAGTGGGTCCTTCCGAGGGCTCGCGGGTGAGGAGAAGCTATTCAGTTGCGATGGAACTGGCCCGGCGCATGCCGAACGACCCGTGTCAAGCGAAACGGGTCGACGATTAGCGAGGGCAAGGTTCTATAGTAGGCGCCCGGCCGGGTTTTGTAAACCCCGCAGCGCAGGCGAAGGCAAAGCGGTCAAAGCCGCTCCCTTGAAATCAGACCCCGATCGGGAGCGATCGGCGAACACTTGCGAAGATCATACCCCTCAAAGGGGCCTCCACAAGCACCAACGCCACAAAAACTCGCCGCCCCGCCACCGCCGTACAGCCCACCCCCGCCGCCACCCCGCTCCCGGGTCGACAGCCGCATACCTTCCGTCACCCAGCACACCTTGCACGGTATGCGGGCTGACGGAACGTGTGCGGGAACGTTATCCGGTACGGGGGCGGGCGGGGTGGCATTGCTGGGCGAACGGCAACGGCGGCGACCCCCTCGAGGGAGTCGCCGCCGTTGCGCGGTGCTTCTTTGTACGCGTGCTGGTGGTCAGGTCGTCCCTAGGGCGACTGACCGGCTAGCTCACTTGTAGGAGACGGTGGCTCCGGCGCCCTCGAGGGCAGCCTTGGCCTTGTCGGCGGTCTCCTTGGTGACCTTCTCCAGGACAGCCTTGGGGGCGGCCTCCACGAGGTCCTTGGCCTCCTTGAGGCCGAGGCTGGTGAGGGTACGCACCTCCTTGATGACCTGGATCTTCTTCTCACCGGCCGCCTCGAGGATGACGTCGACCTCGTCGCTCGCTTCTTCCTCTTCAGCAGCGCCGCCGGCGCCACCTGCTGCAGGAGCAGCGGCGACGGCAACCGGAGCGGCTGCGGTCACGCCGAACGTGTCTTCGAACTGCTTCACGAACTCGCTGAGCTCGATCAGCGTGAGTTCCTTGAACGCGTCAAGGAGCTCGTCAGTGCTGAGCTTCGCCATGGTGGCGGTCCTTTCGTTGGATGTCTTTCGCAGCGTGCTCACGACGGATGCGCGGCAGCAGTTGAGCTGCTCAGGCGGTGGTTTCCTCAGCAGCGGGTGCTGCCTCGGTTGCGTCAGCAGCGGGTGCTGCCTCGGTTGCGTCAGCAGCGGGTGCTGCCTCGGTTGCCTCAACAGCAGGTGCTGCATCAGCGGCCAGCTCACCGTTGGTCGGCTCGGCAACAGCTGAGCCAGACGGTGAGTCTGCGGGTCCTTCGGTAGTCGGCTCCTGGGCCCCATCGGCCGGCGTACCGGCACCTGCGATGAGGGAAGGGTTCTCCGCTGCAGCGGACTCCAGCGCGGCCATAACGCGAGCGGCCTGCGAGAGGGGTGCAGCAAACAGAGAGACGGCGTTCTGCAGGGCACCCTGCATGGCGCCGGCCATCATGGCGAGCAGAACCTCGCGCGACTCGAGGTCGGCGAGCCTTCTGACATCGTCGGAGGTCAGGATCTTGCCGTCCAAGACCCCACCCTTGATTACCAGAAGCGGGTTTGCCCTGGCGAAGTCACGTAGACCCTTCGCGACGGTGACCGGGTCACCCTCGATGAAGGCGATTGCTGTCGGGCCGACGAGGTGCTCCTCGAGGCTCTGCACGCCCGCTTCCCGGGCTGCAATCGTGGTCAGAGTGTTCTTCGACACGGCGTAGGTGGCATCGTCACCGAGCGAACGACGCAAAGTCCTCAGCGCCGCCACGGTGAGTCCGCGGTACTCAGTCAGCACGGCACCCGCAGAGTTGTTGAACTTGTCGGTCAGCTCCGCGACTGCGGCTGCCTTGTCCGGCCTCGCCATAGTCTCCTCCACTTCTCTTCTGAGCTACTTGTGTAGCGTGCCGAGGAGCTGGGCACCCAGAGAGCTGAGCCGAGGCAACAAAAAAGCCCCGGCGCACAGGCGGCACGGGGCGAGTCCAGAACTGGGTCAGTTCACAACTGTTCACGATTTACCTGTGCGGGCATCCCTACGGAATCTTCGGGCGGAGCCTGAGCTCAGCCAACCAGCGGTCTTCGGCCCGACCACAGTACCGGCCGACCCCTCCGGAGCCAAATCGCGAGACACCTTCCGCACCGGGGCGCATAGGTTTCGCGCGTCGGCTGCATAAGTACTACGTTCAACCATCGCTGATCCTGAGCGCAAGACCGTAAATTCTGAGAGCCGCAGGCTCCTGAGGGCCGGTTCCTGAGAAATTGTCACGTTTTGCGCCCATTGTGTCGGTTTGATAACGTGCGCGAGCCGACCGGGAAGTCGGCGCAACAAACCGACCACGCGGCACCGACGCCGAACAGCTCCAAGGTCGGCCGGCTACCTCCTTGGGGAGAGCAAGCATGCGGAGATTCCAAAAGACTGCAGTATCGCTAGTGTCGGGGCTCGCGGTCGCGAGCTCGCTGACCATCGGGACGGAGCTGCCAGCCAGCGCAGCAGCGGGATGCAACACCACGTTCCAGCGGTATAGCACCATCCAGCGAGGGTCCACCGGATCCCAGACCAAAGCCGCCCAGTGCCTACTCAGGTCGGCCGGCTACCAGATCCGTGTTGACGGCAGCTTCTCGGGCGCCGACGTGTGGAGAGTCAAGGCCTTTCAACGGTCTCACCGGATCAGCCAGACCGGCGTAGTCGGTACGCGGACCTGGACCGCACTGCTGTCCCAAGGCTCCAAGCCCACCCTGCGGTACGGCAACTCCGGCAGCTCGGTCAGGCGGCTGCAGCAGGCGCTGACCGCCTCAGGTCGTCCGGTACCGGCCACCGGCTACTTCGGGCCGATCACCAGGGGCGCTGTCCAGTCGCTTCAGCGCTCACAAGGCTGGCGCGCGACCGGCACCGCCACGACCGGGGTATGGCGGGCGCTACAGGCGGGTGGCAACGCCCGGATCAGCAACGCCCGAGCCACAGTGGCCAGGCCGGTCTATAGCACGGCAAGCACTTCCTCCAAGGGCTCCCGAGTAGTGGCGTTCGCCAAGAGGCAGCTCGGGGACAGGTACGTCTTCGGCGCCACTGGCCCCAACGCGTGGGACTGCTCCGGACTGACCCAGGGTGCCTGGAAATCCGTCGGCGTCAGGATCCCGCGAGTCTCCCAGGCCCAGTTCCGGTACGGCCAGCGGGTGTCCAAGTCGAACCTGCGGCCGGGTGATCTGGTGTTCTTCTACTCCGGGATCAGCCACGTGGCGATCTACGCCGGCAACGGCAACGTCATCCACGCCTCGCGGCCGGGCAAGCCAGTGCACTACCTCAAGATGAAGTACATGCCGTACCAGGGTGCGCGTCGCCCGGCCTGAGCAATTCGGCCTGAACAACGTTCGGCCTGAACAACATCCGGCGCGGGCGATCTTCGTACCGCCAGCATGGCCCAGCTGACCTGAACCGCCTCGACCGCAACGGTCGGGGCGGTTCGGCCGCTCCAAGCCCAGACGAGATCGCGGCGGCGCGCACCCTCCCCTACCCTGAGCCAGTGAGCTTCTCGACCTCGGTCCTGCATCCAGCGGTTCGACCCGCCACAGAGGTCGACTGCGACGACATCCTGGAGCTGATCCGGGCTCTAGCTGCCTACGAGCGGTCCGAACACGAGGTGAAGGTCACCCGAGATCAGCTGCTGGCGGCCCTGTTCAGCCCCCAGCCGTCGGCGTACGCCCTGGTGGCTGAGGACCAGTCGGGACAGGTAGCGGGGTTCGCCCTCTACTTCCTGAACTTCTCCACCTGGGAGGGCGTCCACGGGATCTACCTGGAGGATCTGTTTGTCTCCCCTACCCAGCGCGGGACCGGGCTTGGCAAGGCCTTGCTGCAGTCCTTGGCAGCGATTGCGCTCAGCCGCGGTTACGCACGTTTCGACTGGTCGGTGCTGGACTGGAACCAGCCCTCGATCGACTTCTATTCCGCCATGGGGGCGGTACCCATGGACGGCTGGACGGTCTACCGGCTCACCGGCGACGCATTGCGTCGTGCTGCGGGCCAGGCGGGTCCTCCTGAGGCTGGGTGACCTCAGCCGATTTCCCGGTGAGGGGTTGCTCTGGCCGCCGCAGCAGAACGCCGGGCCGCGCATCAGTATGCACGGCCCGGCGGTGGAACTCAGGATGGTTGGTTGGAACCTACTCGGCGTCGGCCTTGACCTTGTTGGTGTCGACGTTGATGCCGGGGCCCATGGTGGTGGACAGGGTGATCTTGCGAAGGTACTTGCCCTTGGAGCTCGCCGGCTTCAGTCGCAGGATTTCCTCCAGCGCGGCGAAGTAGTTCTGCTGCAGCTGGTCGGGGGAGAAGGAGGACTTGCCGACGATGAAGTGGAGATTGGCATGCCGGTCAACCCGGAACTCGATCTTCCCGCCCTTGATGTCGGTCACCGCCTTGGCGACATCCATGGTCACGGTACCGGTCTTCGGGTTCGGCATCAGCCCACGCGGACCGAGCACCCGTCCCAGCCGGCCGACCTTGCCCATCAGGTCGGGTGTGGCCACCACAGCGTCGAAGTCGAGATAGCCGCCGGCCACCTTGTCGATCAGCTCATCTGAACCCACCTCGTCGGCTCCGGCGGTCAGGGCTGCCTCGGCCCGGTCGCCGGTGGCGAAGACGAGGACCCGCGCCGTCTTGCCAGTACCGTTGGGCAGGTTCACCGTGCCGCGCACCATCTGGTCGGCCTTGCGTGGGTCGACGCCGAGCCGTACGGCGACGTCCATCGTCTCGTCGAACTTGGCCGACGAGCTCTCCTTCGCCAGGTTCACGGCCTCAACCGGTGCGTAGACCTTGTCCGCCTGCACCTTCTGGGCTGCTGCGTTGTATGCCTTGCTGCGCTTCATATCTGGTTCCTTACGTTGAGTGTCGAGCCTGATGGCTCTACCAGGTGTGGTGCGGGCCGCGCCAGGCCCTCCCAGGGTTGCTTGTTAGTCATAACCACCGCCGATGATCGCGCCGCCGTCTGGAGACTTTCGTAGCGAAACGCGTTCTTGGTTTCGCTACGAAAGGTGAAGACGGCGGAGAAGAGCGATCAGCGCCAGCGAGCGGAGCGAGCTAATCAGACACCGTGACTCCCATGGAGCGGGCGGTGCCTTCGACTACCTTCATGGCGGCCTCGACGTCGTTGGCGTTGAGGTCCGGCAGCTTGGTGGTGGCAATCTCACGTACCTGGTCGGCAGTGATGCGGCCGACCTTGGCGGTGTGCGGGGTGCTGGAGCCCTTCTGGACGCCGGCAGCCTTCTTGATCAGCTCCGCGGCTGGCGGGGTCTTGGTGACGAAGGTGAAGCTGCGGTCCTCGTAGATGGTGATCTCCACGGGGATGACGTTGCCGCGCTGCGACTCGGTCGCGGCGTTGTACGCCTTGCAGAACTCCATGATGTTCACGCCGTGCGGACCGAGAGCGGTACCGACGGGCGGTGCGGGCGTAGCGGAGCCGGCGTTCAAGGCAACCTTGACGAGGGCGGCTACTTTCTTCTTCGGAGGCATGACTGCGGGTCCTTCTCTATCTATTGGTCCGGGCTATCGCCCGGGGCTGGGTGGCCGACCAGGCTGGTCGACCGAGGTGGATAGGTGATGCAGCGCGAACGATTCTCCTTGCCCTAGACCTTCTGGATCTGCGGGAAGGTCAAGTCGACCGGGGTCTCCCGACCCAGGATCTCGACCAGTGCCTTGAGGCGCTGGCTGTTCACGTTGATCTCGGTGATGGTCGCGTGCACCCCGGCGAACGGGCCGTCCACCACCATGACCGAGTCGCCCACCGCGAAGTCGGCGACCTCGATCTTCTTCTTCTTGCGGCTCGGCGTCTCCGAGGCAGCATTGGCCGCCGCGATGACGGCCGGTTCCAGCATCTTGGCGACCTCGTCCAGGCTGAGCGGGACGGGGGAGTTGGAGTGGCCGACGAACCCGGTCACCGAGGGCGTGTGCCGTACGGTCGACCATGACTCGTCGGTGAGGTCCATCCGGACCAGGACGTAGCCCGGCAGCACTGTGCGACGAATCTGCTTGCGCTGCCCGTTGCGGATCTCGGTGACCTCTTCGGTCGGCACGATGATCTCGTAGATGTAGTCCTCCATGTTGAGCGAGGACACCCGGTTCTGTAGGTTCTGCTGGACCTTGTTCTCCATCCCGGAGTAGGTGTGCACCACGTACCAGTCGCCGAACTTGCTCCGCAGCTCCGACCTGAAGGCCTCCAGTGCGACGTTGACCTCGTCGCTCTCCTCGTCTACGACCTCGTCGGCGGCCGGCTCCTCGGTAACGCCGAAGTTCAGGTCGATGCCGTCGTCCTCGGTGTCCACGGCCGAGCCGTCGGTGCCGAAGTCCAGGTTGATGTCGACGTCGTCATCACGAGACGACGAGAAGTCGCTGCCCAGGTCGATCTCGAAGTCGTCGGGGGACGGCGAGGAGCTGGCTTCACTGGCAGGCGGCGTCGGGTTTTCCGGCTCAGAGCTTCCTGAGGAGCCTGCGGCGGAAAAGTTTTCTGACACGTCTATATCTCCGTTACTAATTTGTTCCTGCGGCATCAGCTGAAAATCTTGAAGATGGCCCAGCCAAAGCCGAGGTCGAGCAGGCTCACGATGCCGATGATGAAGAGGACGAAGATCAGCACGACCACGAAGTACTGCAGCAGTTGCTGCCCGGTCGGATAGACCACCTTGTGCAGCTCGCCGACGCTTTCCTTCACGAACTTCACCGGCCCGGTCCGCTGCTGGGCCTCCACCGGACGGTTCTGCCGTGGTGTGACCTTGTCCTTCCTGGGCGGCGCGCTGATGGCGGCGGACCCCCTCCGGGGGCCGCGGGCTGCCGCTTCCCGGTCGCGAGCACCAACGCCCACCAAGGCCTGGTCGTCGCTCTGCGGATCGTTCCCGGAGTCCTCGCGGAGCTCGTCGGGCACATCGTCGCCGTCGCCGGCGTCGGGGTCGTCTGCCTCCGGGTCACCCAGCGCAGGGTCCGGCTCCGGCTCGTGCGGGTCGGTCTGGTCTGCCTCCGAGCCCAACTTGCCCTCGGTGTCGGAACCGGCGGCCACGAGATCAGCCCCAGAGGGCTCGGCGGACGCGGAAGTCGACTCGTCGGTCGAATCCCTGTCCTTTTCCTCAGCCATGGTGTGGTCCTTTGGTTGTCCATCGTGGGGCGCGCTCCGGGAGGGCCCAGGTCTCACGCCGGGGCATCCACAGACCGCATCGTCTTCCGCACAGCGCAGAAGCAGATCCGCAGGGCAAGAGGGACTCGAACCCACAACCTTCGGTTTTGGAGACCGATGCTCTGCCAATTGAGCTATTGCCCTTCGGCGGCTGCACGCTGCTCGCCGGACACGCCCGAGGGCGCACGGAAACAGTGGTGCTTCCACCAAGACGTCGAGTGTACTGAGGTTTGAGACCAGAGTCGAACCGGTACGCCGGCGGTTCGGCGGCGGCCTCAGGCGGAGAGCAGCTGCTCGCTCGCTGCCAGCAGCACACAGATTGCAAGCCCCTCGATCGCCATCGCGAGCTCGTCTGGGGAGGGGAACGTCGGGGCGATCCGGATGTTACGGTCCCGCGGGTCCATCCCGTACGGGAACGCAGCGCCGGCTCCGGTCATCGCAATCCCGGCTGCCTTGGCCAGGCTCACCACGCGGGCGGCGGTGCCGTCGGCTACATCGAGGCTGATGAAGTAGCCCCCGTCAGGGTCGGTCCAGGTGGCCGCCTGCCGCTCACCGAGGTGTTCGGTCAAGATGTCGTTCACCAGTGCGAACTTGGGCGCGATGATGGCCCGGTGCTTGGCCATCAACGCCCGGACGCCGTCGGCGTCGCCCAGGAACGCTGCATGGCGGAGATGGTTCAGCTTGTCCGGGCCGATGGTCCGCTTGCTGAGGTTGGCCAGATACCAGGCGACGTTCGCCGGGGACCCGGCGAAGAAGGAGACACCGCTGCCGGCGAAGGTGATCTTCGAGGTGGAGGCGAACAGGAAGACCCGGTTGGGGTTGCCTGCCTGCTCGGCCAGCCCTAGCACGTCGATGGCCGGGTACTGCTTGTCGGTCAGGTGGTGCACTGCGTACGCGTTGTCCCAGAAGATCCGGAAGTCGGCGGCGGCTGTGGTCATCGAGACCAGCGCCTGGGTGACTTCCTCGGTGTAGACGGCCCCAGTGGGGTTGGCGTACGTGGGAACTAGCCACATCCCCCGCACTGACGGGTCAGTGGCCACCAGCTCGCGCACTGCGTCCAGGTCCGGCCCGTCCGGGCCCAGCGGTACCGACACCATGTCGATGCCGAACTGCTCGCACAACGCGAAGTGGCGGTCATAGCCCGGGACCGGGCAGATGAAGGTGACCCGCTCCTCCTGGCTCCAGGGCCGAGGAGAGTCAACTGTGCCCTTTAGCAGGGAGTACACCAAAGAGTCGTGCATGATCGCCAGGCTGGCATTGTCGCCCGCGACCAGCTGCGCCACCGGCACGTTCAGCAGCTCGGCGAAGATCTCCCGGATCTCCGGCAGCCCCTGGGTGCCGCCGTAGTTCCGGCAGTCAACACCTGAGGCGTCGGTGAAGTTGCCCTCACCTGGCAGCGACAGCAACGCATTCGACAGGTCCAGCTGAGCCGCCGCCGGCTTCCCCCGGGTGAGGTCGAGCTTGAGCCCGCGATCGACGAGCTGGTCGTACGCCTTGGTCTGCTGCTCATGCAGTGCGGTCAGTTCGTTCCGGCTCAGGGCGGCCAGGCTCATGGGGCATCCATCGGTCGAGGGGTGGGCTGGATTGATCGCGGTCGAGTGTAGCGGCAGCCCGTCGCCAGCCGGGTGTCTCCGGCTGCAGCTGTCGCGCCTCCTGGGCAGTTAACTACAGTGCGACTATGACCGCGAACGCGA
>CADCUO010000153.1 GCA_902805915.1 uncultured Propionibacteriaceae bacterium
CGCTTTCCGCGGTGCCCTGATCTTGGTCTCGGTCACCTTGGCCACCGTGCAGCTCAGTCGCAACCGGGCGGCCAAATCCGTGGCCGCCAAGTGACGCTAGAAACGACTCGACGGAGAGAACCAGTGAAGACAACACGGAACCGGTGGCGCCGACTGCCGTTGGCGGTCACGGCGACGGTGATGGCCCTCGCACTCAGCGCCTGTGGCCAGATCTATCCCTCCAAAGAGCCGATCAACGGACCGGCCAACGGAGTGAAGAGCGATGCCAAGGATGTAGTGGTGGGTTTCGCCCAGCAACAGCTGCAAGCCCCCTACTTCGCAGCCATGCAGGTCCGGGCGGAGCAGATCGCAAAGGAGCAGGGCTTTACGCTGCTCTTCCAAGCGGCTAACAAGGATCCCGTCATCCAGATGAACCAGATGCAGGCGATGATGGCCCAGGGCGCGGACGTGCTGGTGGTCAACGCGACCAGTGTCAAGGGTCAGAAGGAAATGATGACCCAAGTCGCGTCCAAGATCCCGGTGACCTACATCGACACCAGCGTGCCCGGCACGGGGATGACCAGTGTGCAGTCCGACAACCTCACCATCGGCCGCGAGTCCGGCGAGATCACCGCCAAACGGTTCCTCGACATGGGCAAGAAGACCATCACCATGGTGATCCTCACCGGACCGGCCACCGATGAGTTCGTCGGACCGAACCGGCGTAAAGGCTTCCTCGACGGGCTCAAAAAGGGCGGGCTCGAGTACGAAATCAAGGCGGAGCAGCCGGGCGACTACGCCCAAGACAAGGGCCAGGTCGCGGCGGAGAACATGCTGGCCGGTAACCCCGACATCGACCTGATCCTCGGGCTGAACGACTCCATGACCCTCGGTGCATACAACGTCGTCAACGGCAAGGATCAGTACAAGAACGTCTACGTTGCCGCCTCCGCCGACGGCCAGAAGGAAGCACTCGCGCTGATCAAGCAAGGCGGCTGCGACGGCCGGTACATCTCCACTGGCCTGAACTCGCCGTCGCTGGCCGCCGAGCAAGCCCTCCAGATCTCCGTCGAGGTTGCTACGGGCAAGAAGAAGCCCGCCGACTATCCCAAGGAGTCCTTCACGAAGGCCGTCGGAATCGGCTGCCAGAACATCGACGAGTACTACGACCCAAAGAGCGTCTTCTAACTATCTTAACCGTGGCGCCCAGACGTTTCCGCAGGGACGTCACAGAGGCGGTGGTTCGGGCTACCTCCTCCCGGACCACCGCCACACCATCCGGGCCCCGTCGTAAAGGTCTTGTCGGGAAGGGATTCGGCCGTCGAACTACACCGGTGCTCGGGAGCTCGCTCGTCGCTTTCGCACCGGGCGGGCACCGAAGACGGCCCACCCAAGCGACCACAGCAGTCCTCCTCCGAGTCCGAGCCACAGGGCGAGGAGTTCCACCGACCAGCCGGGGGGTGAGAACCTGACCATCACCGTCTGAGGAGCCGACGCCGCCGGGACCTCGATGGTGAGCAGATAGCCGTCCGTAGGTTCGGCCAGGTTGCCGCCCTCAACTGTGTAGCCGGGCCAGGCGAGTCGGCTGAGAACTACAACCCCGCCCTGATCGGGCACCGCGTTCACCCTTAGCTTGGCCTCACGGGCGCTGGTGGTCTGCGGGGTTACGTCGAGCCCCGGCGAGGACCAGACCACTCCCCCAGCCGTGGGCAAGGGTCGGTCCCGCACCCAGGTCACGGCCCAAGGCGTCTGCCCGGTAATACTCCATCCCGCCGGAGGACTCAGCAGTTTCAGCTCGGGCACCGCGCTGCGGACAATGTGCAGGCTGCTCACGGAGAGCAGATCAGCTCGCAGTGCGCCGGTCCGTGCCTCGTGGTCGAACAAGATGTCGAGGACCTCCGGGCACGTCACACCGTTGTACTGCTGGCAATATCTCTGGTTGTACGCGGTGAAGCCGATCGGCGAGTACACACTTTGTACCGAATGCGGGTGGACGTACCACGAGTTCGCCACCAGGAAATCGCCCATAGCGGCAGGGTTTGCCACCACGAGTGCATCGGAGTCTCCTACCACCATCATGTCGCCCTTGGCTGTCGACGCCTGCGTTGAATAGCCGGCGATGTGGCTCGGCATATGGCGGTCAACCGCGGTTGGGGGGTGGGGATAGTAGCTGTGCTGCAGTGCGGCCAACCCCAGACTCCAGACAGCAATGAACGCCACTACCACCCACGGGCGACTGCGTGGGCCGACCCGGTCAGCGGCACCCCACCGGATCAGAATCCACACCACAACCAGTCCCACCATCACCAGTGACATGCTGGTCAAGGTCATCCATCTCTGCTCCCAGAAGCGGGAGATGACCAGGTACGCCGCGCCGGCCGTCCAGCCCATACTGACCCCCAACCGCAGCGGCGTCGGTCGTCGCAGCATGGCTTTGGACGCCAACACCGCCGCGAGCACGATCGCCGCCAGGGTGACGAACGGCAGCACCCGGATCGGCCACCTCAGCGGCCCTACCTGGTTGGGCCCCAGGGCCCACAGCACGCCCACCACCAGCACCACGATGAGGCCCAGCGTCGGTCGCCACAATCGTCGAACTTGCCGCAGATCGAGCCACGCGAGCATAGGTAGGAACCAGGCGATGTAGTGGGCCGGAAATGGCGGGAAGCTGGGCGTCAGCGGAGCCGGCGAGAGCACAGTCGGGATCATCGAGGCCAGCAGCCCCGGTACGTCGGCCTGCAGCCGGCCGTCGCTTTTGATCTCGAACTCCCCACGGGTCGTGACCGGAGCGGTGAGCAAGCCTGGCAGATAGACGGTCAAGGCAACCAAGCCGCAGCAGGCCCCGACCAGAAGGACTCGAATGGCTCCGGCCATATTCCGCGCGACCCACGCATCAACGAGGGTGGCCAGAACCACGATGGCAAGATAGAGAGTCCCGTACACATAGCCGACGGTGACGGTCAACAGTCCGAAAACTAACGCCAGGAACGGGTTGGCATTCCCCTTCATCGTGCGGCGCAAACCCCACCAGGCCCACGGGATGAGCGCCCAGACCATCTGACCCGCCACCCATTCCGGGGATTCCAGGAACTGGGTTGCTCCCCCGAGCGTGACCGCCACCCCGGCCAGGTAGGCCGCAGCAGCTGGCACGTCGTACGAGCGAACCAGCGCAAAAACGCCCGTCGCGGCCAACATGAGCAGGCCGAGCTTGATCGCGGTCACAAAGGCTAGGACGTTCGCGACGGTCGTCGCCATCAGGCCTATGGC
>CADCUO010000154.1 GCA_902805915.1 uncultured Propionibacteriaceae bacterium
CACTACCCTCGATCGACTTCAAGTTCGCGTGCACACTACCGCTGGCAGCAAGAGCAGGACCCGCTCCAAACGCCACCAACGCAGCCGCACCACAAGCCACTCCAGCAATCCTGGAACTGTTACGCATCTTTCCTCCTCGAAACATTTGGGAGGGACACTCCGGTGCATCCCGGACTCTCCGGGCCGACGAACGCCCCCACACAAACCGCTTCGACACCACCCACCGAACGGATTGGTCCACCCGCCCCCGGCTCAGGGCCGCACCCGCACCACACGCATGGGTGTTGCAAAGGCGCGGGGAGCCTCCACTTCCTCAGGCTAGAGTCAGACCGCGCTGCAGGCGCCGTCTGTTAGACGCACGCCCACGCCGATACGTTTCGGATGACCACCGTAGAGAAAGAGGCTCAGATGCGGATTCTTGTGACCGGTGCGGGGGGCAACCTCGGTCGAGCTGTCATGCCCGCGATGGTGGCGGCGGGGCACCAGCCGGTGCTGCTCGACTCTCGACCACTCGACACCGACCAGAAGTTCATCCTCGGCGACGTTCGAGACGCCGACGTGGTGACTCGCGCGATGGAGGGAGCTGACGTGGTGGTGCATGGCGCCGCGCTGCACGGCATCCACCTGAGCGGCTGGTCTGCCGAAGACTTCTGGTCCATCAACGTCACGGGTACGTTCAACGTCTACGAGGCGGCCCGCCGGTCGGGCGTACGCCGGGTCGTTCTCGGCTCATCCATGGCGGTGTACGGCAACGTCGGTGGGGCCGGCGAGCCATGGCAGGTGGTGACCGAGGAGACGCCGATCAAGCCGACGAACCTGTACGGCCTCACGAAGGTCCTCTCCGAGGACATCGCTCGCTACCACGCGCACGACCAGGCCGTCAGCACTGTCTCGCTACGGTTCGGGATGTTCGTACCCGAGACGTTCGAGCGGTACGGCTTTCGGCTGCTCTTCGGTGGCGTGGACGACCGTGACGTGGCCCAGTCGGTGCTGCTGGCACTGGACCATCCTGATCGCGGCTTCGACGCGTTCAACATCATGGCCGACAGCGGCCTCACCGCCGACGATCTGAGTCCGTTGGACGCCGATCTCCCAACAGTGCTCGACCAGCGGTGGCCGGGAACGACCGAGCTGGTACGGGAGCGCGGCCTCGACCTGGCCGCCCTGGTGTGGGGCCGAACCATCTTCCCGGTCGACCACGCGCGGTCGGTTCTGCGGTACTCACCGCAGCACAACTTCGACGCCTTCCTCGAGGCGTTCCGCAACGGTGACCACTCTTACTATCCCAACGCCGACGAGGCGTGGTGGGGCGCCGACCGGCCCAGCTAGAACAGCCCGGCTCGATCTGTGGCGCAATGTGCCCTAGTCTTTGGTAAGCCTTGCCTTACCTACGAGGGACACGATGCTTCAGACATACGCCGGGTTGGACCTGGTCGAGCGGCTCAGGGACTTCGGTGACGCTCCTGCGCTGCAGACGGCAACCGAGCTGCTGAGCTACTCCGAGCTCAATGACCGCGTCGACCAGGTGGCCTACCGCCTGGGTACTACCCGCCGGCTGGTGCTGGTGGAGGCCGCCAACACAGTTGACGCGGTCGTGGGCTACCTCGGCGCGCTCCGCGGGCAACATCCGGTGATCTTGGCCGACGCCAGCCGCCCGCAGCTGCTGGCTGAGCTACGTGGACGCTTCGACCCGGATGTGGCTATTGGGTCTCAGGGGTGGGATGAGCGACGTGTCGGCACCCGGCATGAGCTGCACGCCGACCTCGCGTTGCTGCTCTCCACCTCAGGCTCCACTGGGTCGCCCAAGCTGGTCCGGCTGTCACACCGCAACCTGCAGAGCAACGCCGACGCCATCGGGGAGTATTTGAAGCTGTCGGCGAACGACCGCGCCATCACCAGCCTGCCGCTTGGCTACTGCTACGGACTGTCGGTGCTGAACAGCCACCTCGCGGTTGGCGCCAGCGTGGTGCTGACCGAGTGCTCCGTTCTGGACGCCGATTTCTGGAAGCTGTTCCACCGCAGCCAGGCCACCTCATTCGCGGCCGTGCCGCACACCTTCTCGCTGCTCGACCGGATCGACGTGCCGTGGTTTGCGGCGCCGCACCTGCGCTACGTCACCCAGGCCGGTGGACGTCTTGACGCCGGCCAGGTCCGGCGCATCGATGCGCTGGGCCGTGCCAACGGCTGGCAGCTGTTCGTGATGTACGGCCAGACCGAGGCCACCGCACGGATCGCGTACCTGCCGCCGTCGGAGATCTCCACCCACGCGCACTGCATCGGTAGGCCCATACCGGGAGCCAGCCTGCGCATTGATTCAGCCGGCCCGGATGGAACGGGCGAGCTCGTCTACACCGGCCCGAATGTGATGATGGGGTACGCCTCGGACCCATCCGCGCTGGCCGACGGCCCGGACCAATCGGAGCTCCGCACAGGTGACCTCGCCCGGGAGACCGACTCCGGCCTGTTCGAGATCGTCGGCCGAATGAGCCGGTTCGCCAAGCTGCTCGGGCACCGCGTCGATCTCGACCGGGTGCAAGCCTCGCTGGCGGCCCAGTGGCCATCGGTTGTGTGCACCAGTGACGATCGGCACCTCATCGTGGCGGCGTCCTGCACCGACCCGGCGCAGGTACGGCGCCACGCCGCCCGGCTGACCGGACTGCCGCCCGGCCTGGTGGTGGTCCGCCAGTACGCCGAGGTGCCGCGGCTGAGCAACGGGAAACCCGACTACGAGACGATCAAGACCGCTGGGGCAGCCGCGCCCGACATCCGGCTGGATCCAGTCACCGCCCTGCAGGCGGCCTATGCCGAGGTGCTCGGGTTCGACCGGGTCGACGACTCGGCTACGTTCGTGCAGCTGGGTGGCGACTCGTTGAGCTTCGTTGAGATGACCGTTCATCTCGAGGAACAGCTGGCGAAGGTGCCAGCCAACTGGCCGGTCCTCCCGATCCGCGACCTGGCGGCTCTCGGTAAGTCCACCTCCAGGGAGAAGGCGACCCCGCCGCCCCCTGACCCCAAGCCAGGCGCATCGGTACGCGAACCAGTGGCCGAGACACCGCCGAGGCCGGCGAGAACCACAGCCTGGATCCGGCTGGACACCAGCGTCGTGCTTCGGGCGGTAGCGATCGCCCTGGTGGTGCTGGTGCACCTGGAGATCTGGTCCGTACGCGGTGGTGCCCACCTATTGCTGGGTGTGGCGGGCTATACCTTCGCCAGGTTCCCGTTGGCCGCGGTCCGGTTGACCGACCGCATCTCAGGGCTGGCTGCCTCGATTGCGCGGTTGGCGGTGCCGAGCATGCTCTTCATCGCTGCGCTGGTGGTCTTGAGCGATGGGTACAGCGTCGCCAACGTCTTCATGCTCAACCACTACCTCGGCCCATCCGAGTGGACCGAGGAATGGAACTTCTGGTTCGTGGAGGCGATGGTTGAGATCTTGTTGTTCGCGCTGCTGCTGCTGGCCGTCCCGGGTGTCCGACGATTCGAACGCAGGCACCAGCTGCTGCTTCCGGGGCTCGTGCTGGCGGCAGGTCTGCTGGTCCGCTACAACGCGTTTGGGTGGTCGGATATCCCGCTGCGCTACGGCCGTCCGCACACAGTCGTGTGGATCTTCGCCCTCGGCTGGCTCATCCACAACGCGTCCACCCCGGTCCAGCGTGTGCTGCTCAGCGCTGTCGTCCTGATCACCTTCGCCGACTACTTCCCTGACGAGCCGGTACGGGTGGCCGTGGTGCAGGCCGGCCTGCTCCTGCTCATCTGGTTCCCCTACCTGCCAACCCCCCGCGCGGTCGCGCCCCTGCTCCGCCGGCTGGCCGCCGCCTCACTGTGGATCTACCTCACCCACTGGGTGGTGTGGCCGTTCCTGCTCGATGAGCTCCAGCTGCCGCGGGCCGCCATTGTGGTGTGCTGCCTGGTTGGGGGTGTCGGCGCCGCAGCCGCGGTGGCGGGAATGCAGCAGGCTGTCATCAACTGGGCCAGGGCGTTCTGGGGCTGGATCCAGGCCAGAGGGCTCCAGACCTCCGGTCCGCAGCCGGTGGCCAAGCCGTCGGCGAAGGTCGCCTAGGGCCTGGCGGACGGTCCTTTCCTTCGTGAGGTCCAGCCCAAATACGCTGCCAGCGATCAAGCGGTGCCGACCCCGATCCCCAAGAGCGGTACCTCCCAGGACTGTCGGCGCTCAGGGTCGGCCGCGATGAGTTCTCCGACACCTCGTACGAAGGCGGCCGCGAGCATGCCCACCACGACCCGCTGCATCATCGCCTCCAGCCGGGCGACCAGTGGCTCGAGATCGGCTGCCCGCAGGTGTACCTCAGGCCCGCCGGCGTCGATCATGCCTTGCAGGCGTCGGAGCTGCTCCGGCAGCCGGGTGGCTAGCTCCAGCGCGTCGAAGCCAGCCTCAGCGAGGTGCTGTGCCACGGCAGCCGGGGAGAACCGGTTCGCCACCAGCCGCTGCGCGTACGGCCCGAGCACCTCACCCAGGTGGAAGTTGGGGTCCAGCTGGACCCCCATCCCCTCGGTCATGACCACCATCTTCAGCAACAGCGAGAACTCCCGAGGCAGCTGAAGGTGGCGGCGGCGCATCACCGCAAGCACCTCACGGATCAGCCTGCCCACCGGAACCTCGGTCAGTGGTCGTCCCTGGTAGAGATCCACGATCGGGACCATGTCCGCGGTGAGGGCGGTGAGGTTGACCGGGACCCGGGCGACGGCGAATCGCGCCAGCGCGGCCGCGATGCGGTGCGGGTCCTTGCGGGTCAGGGCCAATAGCAAGATGCCGAGCTGTTCGCGCAGCTCCGAGTCCACTACGCCCACCATGCCGAAGTCGATCAGGCCGATCCGGCCGTCTGGTTCGATGAACAGGTTTCCCGGGTGCGGATCGGCGTGGAAGAAGCCGTCATCGAAGATCATCTGGGCAGCAACCTCGGCCGCTCGAGCGGCTAGTGCTGGCCGGTCGATGCCACCAGCATCTAGAGCGGGCAGGTCGCTCACCTTCAGGCCCCGGATCCGCTCCAGCGTGAGGATCCTCGATGTGGTGGTCTCCCAGAACACCTGCGGGATGTGGATGCCGTCGTTGCCGGCGAAGTTGTCGGCGAAACGCTCCGCGTTGCGCCCCTCGGCCAGATAGTCGAGCTCCGCCCGCAGCGTCCGGGCGAACTCGTCTGCTAGGCCGGTGAGGTCGTAGTCCGCGGCCTCCTCCCACCGGCGGCTGGCTTGAGCGGCCAGATTCTGCAGGATCTCCAGGTCGACCTCGATCTGTTCCACCGCCCCGGGACGGCGGACCTTGACGACGACCTCCGTGCCGTCCAGTAACGTCGCGGCATGTGCCTGTCCGATGGAGGCACTAGCCAGCGGCACGAGGTCGAAGCTGGCAAAGATGGAATCCGGGGGAGCGCCGAGCTCCTGCTCCACCAGGTGCTCGATCACCTGGGTCGGCACCGGTGCGATGGAGTCCTGCAGTCGGGCCAGCTCCGTCAGGTACGCCGGAGGAAGCAGGTCCGGGCGGGTGGACAGCAGCTGACCGAGCTTGATGAACGCGGGACCGAGCTCCTCCAGTGCCAGCCGGACGTGTTCAGCTGTCGAGTACGGCTTGTCCCGACGTATCTGCCGCAGCAGGCCGCGGTGAAACGGGATCCAGCGCTCCATGCCGGAGGCGCCGATCAGGACTCCGAGTCCGTGCCGGGCGAGGGTCTCCCCGATCTCCCGGTAGCGGTCGAGATGGGCGCTCACCATCGGTACGGTCCGTCACCGCCGGACGAATGCACGCCGCTGTTGCCTGCTGGGTGCTTCACCGTTTCTCCGATTCAGTCGGCGCCGTTGTTGCAACCACCGTGAAATCATCACAGACGGGCCCAACCAGCGGCGCCGGCCGCGTCGCACTACGCCCTGTGGAGGAGGCACCACCCTGGACCGCACGAGCAAGTCGACGGAGGATCGGCGCGGCCTGCCCGAGTACGCGGCGGTCGGCGGGAGGCAGCTGGGCAAGGGCCTCACGATGGCGTCGACACGTCGCGCGGCAGCAGCCGTCACCAGGTGAGCCACCGACCAACGAACACCGGAACGTGACCATTAACGTTGGACTGAGCGAGCCGCCATCGACACAATTCCGCTCGGAGTGGCACCAAGCGGACCAGATGCGTGATTTCGTTGATATAACCACGATTAGCACACCAGGCCCGCCGCCTAGCGGGAGAATCGTTTGTGGAACATCAGTTCGTCAACCCAAAGGAGGTCTACATGAGTACGACGCAGTGGGTTTTGGTCATCGTCGGGGTCATCATTGTGCTCGCGGTGATAGGGCTGGTGGTCCGGATGACGGGTCGGCGCAAGGTGGAGGCGAACCGCGCCAAGGCCAACAGGTTGCGCGAGGAGGCCGAGCGCACCCAGCTTCAGGCAAGCGAGCATGAGGCTGACGCGGTCAGCGCGGAGGCGAAGGCACGGCAGGCCCGCGTTGATGCTGAAAAGCTCGAGCGGGAGGCTGAGGCTCGAGCGCAGGATGCTAGCGAGACGCGGGAGCGGGCCCAGCAACACCACCAGCGGGCCGGGCAGCTCGACCCGGACGGCGACGCGCATCGGGACAGCCCGATGGAGGGAAACCAGCCGCGGGAGGGCGGCGTCGACCCCGAGCGGCGCTAAATTCTCGTCCAGCACTGACTTCCCCGCCAGCATCGATTTCTCCTCCGCATTGGCTCTTCGTCCAGCACCGACCTAAAACCAGCACCGCCTTCAATTCAACACTGACTTCTCCTCCGCTCAGTCGTCGCCGGCGGGGGTGATCTCGCTGCTGCCGGAGCGCGGTGGTCGACGTCGACTGATGACCGGCTGCAACCCACGCGGATAGGGACGCTCCGGGTGCGGCAGCACGCCTTGGATGAGTGGTGGAAGCTGGGCGAGCGGCCGGCGGAGCTGCTGTTCCTGCCAGGCCTGTCGCACCCGCGCCCGGTCCTCCAGGTTGAGCCGTGACAGCACCTGCTGGAGGGCGGCGAGGATGGACCCGCGCAGCAGCCAGGATGAGGTGTTGTGCTGTGCGTCCATCATCATCAGCTCGGTGAGGACCGCCTGCGTTTCGCGCAGGATGTCGAGGCTTTCAGCCAGGGCCCGTTCGGTCTCCTCCTCCCTGCCCTCAGCCTCGGCGACCACCAGACTGCCGAAGGCGCGCAGGCTGTCGGCGGCGTCGTGCAGTACGACGGCGAAGGCCTCCCGCAGCTCCTCGCCGTACGGGTCCTCGGTCGTCTCCTCGGGAGGAATCTCGGTCTGCAGCACCACGAACAGGGCGCGGACAGCCAGTAGGCAGTGCTCCAGGGTGACCAACCCGGTGGCCAGCACCGGCTCGACGTCGGTCGTCCCGAGCGCGCGGGGGTTCAACCGACGGCTGTCCTTCAGCGACGCGATGCTTTCGCTGGCGTCAGCAACTCGACGTCCGGCCGCTCGGACCTGGTCCAGCCAGGATTCGACCTGCTCCCGGTTGAGCGGCCCAGCACTCAACGCGTCACCGGCGGTATCCAGTGGAGCAGCGGCGCCGTCGGCCACTCGGAGCAGCTGACGCCCGGCGCGTCCGGTGGGCATGGCGGGCGGGTAGACCAGGTTGAACGTCATCCCGACACCGGCCCCGATCAGGGTGTTCAGGATGCGGATCTCGCCCGCAATGTCATGGTTGGTGACGCCCAGGATGAGCATGGCGCTGATTGGTACCTCCAGGCCCTGCTCGCCGAGTCGCAGGATCTTGGCGATCAGGAGTGAAGCGGCGATGACGGCTCCCAGACTCCACCAGGTGAGCCCGATCCAGGTGGAGAGCGCAGTTGCGACCAGGACACCGGACAGCACCGCGGAGACTCGTACCAGACCGGTCTTCAAGGTGGAGAACGCTGACGCCTGGACCACCAGCAGTGCAGTGAGTGGCCCGGTGAGGTCGATCACCCCGTCGGTCAGGAGCAATGTCAACAGGTACGAGACGACAGCGGCCGAGGTCAGCCGCACCACGGTGACCAGCGTCGGCTCCAGGCGGGCCGGGACGTCACGCCAGCGTGTCGGCCCACCTGGCCAAGCCAGCCGATACAGACGCCGCCACCGCAGCGGCCGCGTCCCGTGCTCCTCACTCACCCCCCGAGGGTGGCACGTCTGATCGGTTCGCTGCTACACGACACAGCTAGCCCAAGACAGAGTCGGCGATCGCCCAGCTCATGTCACCGCGACCGCGCGTGGCTCAGAACTCCCCCCGGCGGCGCAGCACCCGGGGCCGGCCGTCTGGATCTAGTACGGCGCGGTACATCGGGGCAGCCCAGAGCCTGGTCAGCCGCGACAGCCGGGGCTGCCGCAGTGGACGGAGGCGCCCCGGTGGACGCGGCCCCACCCGTCCACCGTCGTGCCATGCCTGGAGCCGTGCTGCGGAGAAGGCGAAAGCGTCGAACATGTCACGGGCGTCTACACAGTCGCTCATGAGCTTGAGCAGGCGAGAGTCGTCCAGGTCACCCGGCGCAGTGCCGGTCTCGATCTGGGAGATGTCACCGGGGAACTCAGCCGGGCCGATCTTCCGGTCGAGATGCTCCGCGGCCAGGGTGAGCCGCAGCCGACGGGCGTAGGCGGAGTGGTCCCCGCCTATCGTGTCGATGACGACTGCCGAAAGCTCGGAGTCATGGGTCCAGGACCGGCGGTTGAAGTTGTCGGAGCCGATGGTGGCCCACCAGTCGTCCATGATGCAGACCTTGGCGTGGACGTAGACCGGCCTCCCGGCGTGGTTCTCGATCCCGTAGCAGGCAACCCGGTCTCCACCAGCTTCTGTCAGCATGGCCAGCGCCTGCACCCGGCCGAAATCCTGCGGCATCCGGGACAGCGGTGTCGACTGG
This sequence comes from uncultured Propionibacteriaceae bacterium, assembly GCA_902805915.1. GTDB lineage: Bacteria > Actinomycetota > Actinomycetes > Propionibacteriales > Propionibacteriaceae > Microlunatus. The sequence continues at coordinate 8,832 of CADCUO010000154.1, forward strand.
TCCGGGAAGTGCGGCAGGACGGCAATGATGCGGAGGTCGGTGTTCTTCCGCAGCGTCTCCACAATGGCCGCGGCGACGTCGGGCGACCACAGGTACTGGTCCTCGATGTAGACCAGCCGTTCCGCCCTGGCGAGCGCCTTGCTGTACCCGCGCGCGACGCTTCGCTCCCCGCCGCGGGCGAACGGGTAGTCCCGGCCATGACGAAGGTTCGGGTAGGTACGCAGCAGCTGGACGATATGGGTTCCGCCCGGCACCGGACCCGGCGGCGGCGCTTGCTCCGGCAACCAGTCCGGGCTGGTGTCGGTTCGAGACATCAGGTCATGCAGCCGAAACAGCGGGTTCTGGCTGAGCGGGGTCGGGTCCAGCCATCGCTCCCGGAAGACGGTCTCCACGTCGTGCACTGCCGGTCCCGCGATTGCGGCTTGGACATCGTGCCAGGCCGGGCGTTCACCGTAGACGCTGGCCATCGCCTGCGTCTGCGGGTCGCCGAGGTGGCGTGCGTCATCGCGACGGGAGTGGCACAGGTCGATTCCGCCGACATAGGCGACGTCGCGCTCCGGTCGACCCTGGTACCTGATGACGACGAGCTTCTGGTGGTGTGAGCCGCCGGTACGGACGCGCATGTCCAACAACACCTCAGCGCCTTCGGCTTGCAGCTGCTCACCCAGCTGGCGATTCTCCTCGGCGGAGAACGACAGCTTGTCCCAGTGTGAGCGCCAGATGAGTCCACGCACGTCGACACCTCTGATGTCGGCGGCGGCCAACACGTCCTCCACCCCGGAGCCGGGTTTTCCGGTGAGCAGCTCGTCGGGGTCGCCGCGCCAGTCAGTGAAATAGATCAGGTCACCGGCCCGGGTCTCCTGGATCCGCTGGTAGAGCTCAGCGAAGTAGGTCGCGCCGTGGACCAGCGGCCGGACGTGGTTCCCCGTTGACCACGCCTCGTCGTCGGGGTGCTGGTCGTCGAGAACGGTCAGTGCGTTGGCGCGCTCTGACTTGGTCAGGAGCCAGTCGGAGGGTCGGATGGCCATCTTTGACGCCGCTGTCCGCACTAGACCAATCTATGGCGGCGGGGGTGCCAGTGGCGACAGGACGGGCCGAGGTCGGGTCAACGGCCCTTCACCTGCCGGTGGCCGTTGTCCAGCCGCAGCGTCCAGCCGCGCCGGTCCAGGTACTCCAACAGCGGTATGGCGACGCGTCGGGTCGTGGCCAGCGCCTGCCGCGCCTGGCTGGTGGTGAACGGCTGCGGGAGTGCCGACAGGACTCGCATCGCCTGCGCCGGCCCTCTCGGCAGCAGCACCACGTCGGCCCCCAGCCGGATCAGGCGCCCGGTCCGCTCCGCCGCCGCCAGCTCCGGTACGCCCAACCCCCACCGATCGAGGTCCGGCTTCTCCGGCGCCCCGAACGGCTTCTGGGAGAGGTGCTGCTCCAGCTCGGCCAGACCCGCCTCAGCACTGCCCAGGCTTGAGGTCGACGTCCCGGCCCGGCAGACCCGCCCGTCGGCATTCACCAGTCCCGCCGCCTCGGCGACGGCGACCAGCAGCTCGCGGTCGGGAACGTCCACGATCCGACGGGCGGCCTCCACGCTGAGGCGTGGTTCCAGTGGGGTGCTGCGGGCCCGTTCCTCGACGGCCTCGCGCAACGACTGCTGCCACCGCTGCCAGATTCCGGGGTCGACGAGCCAGCTGCCGACCACGTGCACGTCGGAGGCATCTGCGGTCGGGATGCCGAGTGCCGCCAGGTCGGTACGCCGGGCGGCGCCGCGCCGGCGTACCTGCTCCGCCAGTGTGACAGCGGCGCTGGCGCCGGCTACCTGCTCCAGGGACTCCGCGCGGGCGCTGGCTGCCCCGCGGCGCCGCAGCGGGGGAGGGTCGGCGTCGAGAACTTCGGCCCCGGCGGCAATGGCATGGCGCCCTGGGTCGCGGAGGACCAGCCGGTCCCCGGGCTCGATCGGCAAGGGGTGGTGCAGGGTCAGCCGCACCAGTGCTCCACCCAGTGGGCGGACCTTGACCGGTACGGCCGCTGTGCCCAGATGCAGCACCAGGTCGCCGGGAAGCTCGGACACCTCCCCCTCATGGGGTGCGGCGCAGCGTACGTCCACCAGCGCGGTGGGACGCCAGGTGTGCGGAGTGAGCAGCGCGTCGCCGCGGCGGATCTGGTCGACCTCCACGCCGCGCAGGTTGACAGCTACCCGGGCGACCGCGGCCACCTGCTGGTGGGACTGGCCGAGGCTCTGCAGCCCGCGGACCCGTACCAGCTGGTCGCCGAGCTGCAGCTGGTCACCGACGACTAGCTGAGAGCTGCCGAGCGTGCCGGTCACCACCGTTCCGGCACCCTTGATGGTGAAGGAACGATCCACCCAGAGGCGCACCCGGCCGTCGCGCTTGGCCGCCGGCAGCCGACCCACCAGCCGGGTCAGGGCCGTCCGGAGGTCAGGGAGCCCTTGCCCGGTTGTTGCTGAGACCGCGACGGCGTCCACCTCGCCGAGGCTGGAGCCGGCGATCCGCAGCCGTGCCTGCTCCGCTGCAGTACGGGGGTCGGCGAGGTCGCTGCGGGTCACGACCAGCAGCCCGTGCCGCAGGCCGAGCGCATCGACCGCCGCTAGGTGCTCCTCGGACTGCCGACGCCAACCCTCGTCCGCGGCAACCACGAAGAGCACTGCCGGCGCAGGTCCGAGCCCGGCCAGCATGGTGGCGATGAAGCGCTCGTGCCCGGGTACGTCGACGAAGGCGAGGTCCTCCCCGCCGAGCTTTGTCCATGCGTAGCCGAGGTCGATGGTCATGCCGCGGCGGCGCTCCTCGGCGAACCGGTCCGGCTCCATCCCGGTCAGGGCCCGTACCAGCGTCGATTTTCCGTGGTCGACATGCCCGGCGGTGGCGACAACGTGCATCTATGCGGACCCGGCGGTTCCGATGCGCGCCCGTACGGCCAGGACCGCGGCGGCCAGGGCAGCATCCGAGGTCGGCGGTACGCAACGCAGGTCGAGCAGGCAGCGTCCGCGCTCCACCCTCCCCACCACGGCTGGGGACCCCGCACGCAGCGGCTCGGCGTACCCCTGCGGCAGGGCGACCGCCCAGCCGGGCAGCACCAGGCCGGGAGCGCCGCCACCACCGACCGCGCCGTCGGAGGGTACGACATCCACGTCAGCCACCGCCGTCGCCAGTGCCTCGGCAAGCCGTCCGGCGCGCTCGCGCAGCGCGTCCGGGTCGGCCCGCAGCGCCGCCCAGGTCGGGGTGACCGGCCCACGCAGCGTGGCCTCCAGCGCCGACAGGGTGAGCTTGTCGACTCGCAAGGCCCGAGCAAGCGGGTGCCGTCGCAGCCGCTCGACTATCGCCGCCTCACCGAGCAGCAGGCCGGCCTGCGGCCCGCCGAGGAGCTTGTCGCCACTGGCGGTCACCACCGATGCGCCGGAGCGCAGGGCCGTGTCGGCATCCGGCTCGTCGGGGAGCAGCGGGTCCGGCGCGAGCAGCCCGCTGCCGATGTCGACGACGACCGGCGCGCCGAGGCGGGCGAGCTCGGCGACCTCGGCTGCGGACGTGAAGCCCTCGACCCGGAAGTTGCTGGGATGGACCTTGAGGATGCAGCCGGTGTCCGGTCCGATGGCGGCCGCATAGTCGCCCGCCGACGTACGGTTGGTCGTCCCCACCTCACGCAGCCGGGCGCCGGTGGACGCGATGAGCTCATGCAGCCGGAAACCATCGCCGATCTCGACCATCTCACCGCGGCTCACGACCACCTCGCGTCCCGCCGCCAACGCCGTCGTCGCCAGCACCAGCGCCGCCGCGCCGTTGTTGACCACCATGACCAACTCGGCCGCCGGAACCGCCTCCTGCAGAGCGGCCAGCGCGCCTCGACCTCTGCGGCTGCGCCGTCCCGTGGCCAGGTCGTACTCCAGATCGGCGTACCCGGCGGCGCTCGCCACAGCCTCGATCGCCGCCGTCGACAGGCTGGCGCGGCCGAGGTTGGTGTGCAGCACCACCCCGGTGGCGTTGAGGACCGCGCGGGCGCTGCTGAGCGAGACCGGGAGGGCAGCGACCGCAGCCTCGGTCACCTCAGCCGGGGAGATCGTCCCGGCGCGCGCCTGCCCCTGAGCCTTGGCCACCGCATCCTTGACCACGGCCGCGCCGAGCCGTACGGTCGCGGCCTGCAGGCGGGGGTCGGCGAGCACCCGGTCGGTACGGGGCACGAGTCGCCGGGGGTCGACGCCAGCGCTCGCACTCACCTCCGGGGGTGTCGTCACCCCGTGATCCTACGACGTGCGCCACCACGCCCTCGGGTCACAGTGGTAGTGGAGACACCGGCGATGGCGGAGGCGGACGGGAATCGAACCCGCCAAGCCGAGGTACTCGACTTCACCGGTTTTGAAGACCGGGAGGGCCACCAGGCACCTGTACGCCTCCGCGCCGGAGCCTAGTCGAGCCTGCGTACAGTTGGCCAATGCGCTCAGCGACCACGGATGCGACTGTCACCTACCGGCTCACCCAGTACGCCCACGGCGGCGGCTGCGCGTGCAAGATCCCTCCGGGGGAGCTGGAGGAGATCGTCGGGGGCCTTTCGCCGTGGACGTCGGCGGACCTGATAGTTGGCCTGGCGTCGGGTGACGACGCGGCGGTGGTGCGCATCGACGGAGATCGCGCGCTCGTCAGCACGGCGGACTTTTTCACCCCGGTCGTTGACGACGCATACGACTTCGGCCGGATCGCGGCGGCCAACGCCTTGTCTGACGTCTACGCCATGGGCGGTCGCCCGGTGGTGGCGGTCAACCTCGTTGGCTGGCCCCGCGACGTGCTGCCGATGGAGCTGCTGCGTGAGGTGCTGCGCGGCGGTATGGACATCGGGCGGGAGGCGGGGTGTCACGTTGCGGGCGGCCACAGTATCGCCGACCCGGAGCCGAAGTACGGGATGGCCGTCACGGGGGTGGTCGACCCGGCGAAGCTGCTCCGCAACGACGCCGCCCGCGCAGGTATGCCGATCAGCCTCACCAAGCCGCTCGGCCTCGGCATCCTCAACAACCGGCACAAGACGACCGGAGAGGTGTTTCCCCAAGCAGTGACGTCCATGACGACCCTCAATGCCGCCGCCTCGGCGGACGCCGTCGCAGCAGGACTGACGGCTGCCACCGACATCACCGGATTCGGCCTGCTAGGTCACGCCTACAAGATGGCGCGAGCATCCGGGGTGTCGATCATGATCGAGGCCGGAGCTGTGCCATACCTGGAAGGGGCCCGCGAGTCGCTCCGGGACGGCTTCGTCAGCGGTGGCAGCCGCCGGAACCTAGAATGGGTCCGTCCGCACCTGCGGGCGACCGTATCTGAGGACGAGCTGCTGCTGCTCGCCGATGCCCAGACCAGTGGAGGCCTGCTCGTGGTGGGTGAGGTGCCGGGGGCTCCTGTCATCGGCGAGGTCGTCCCCGCTGGGGACGGTGCGCTAGTCGTACGGTGACGCACACGGGCGGCCGCCGAAACTTCCGGCGGGCCGCCCGTGTCGTTAGTCAGACCGTGTCCTTAGTAAGACCGTGCCCGTAGTCAGGTACGTGCGCTCGGCGCGCCCAGCTCGCCCTCGGTGACGTCCTGGCGTACCCGCGGTATCCGGGTGATCAGGGGCAGCGCGATGGCGATAAGGGTGATGATCCCGATAGTGGTGTAGGCGGCGGTGTAGTTCTTCTCAGCACCGATCAGCCAGGAGGCGATCAGCGGGCCGACAACGCCGCCGATGCTCCAGCCGATCAGCATCAGGCCGTAGATCGCGCCAGCGTTCTTGAGCCCGAAGAAGTCGCCCGCAGTGGCGGGCATGGTGCCGAAGGCGCCCCCATAGCAGAGGTAGATGAGGGCAGCGAGGATGAAGAACAGCGCCGCATTCGCCGTGTGGGGCAGCAGTAGCAGGCAGACACCCTCGATCGCCAGGATGGCGATGAACGTGGTCATCCGCCCGATCTTCTCCGACAGGGTCGCCCAGACGATGCGCCCGGCGCCGTTGAAGAGCCCCAGGATGCCGACGGCAGCGGCTGCTCCGGCTGCGGAGTACCCGGCGATGTCGGTGGCGCTGGTCGCGGCTTGGGAGATGAGTGCGATACCTGCGGACACCGCCAGGGTGAGGATGGCGGTCAGGGCGTACCACTGCCAGGTCTTGATCGCCTCGGACTGGGTGTAGTCACGTCCGCTGTCAACCACACGGCCGGTTGTGGCCGGCACATAGCCGGGCACTTTGTAGCCCTCGGGAGGGTTGCGGAAGAAGGCAGCGCCGGCGATGGACAAGATCAGGTACGCGATACCGAGCGGGAGGAACGCCGAGGTGGGGACATTTCTGTTGCCCTCGATCAACCACTGCGCGACGGGGGCGGTCAGCACGGCACCGAAGCCGAAACCGCCGACCGCCAGACCGGTGATCATGCCGCGACGGTCGGGGAACCACTTCTGCAGCATGGCGATAGGCACGATGTAGGCAAGACCGAGACCGAAACCGCCGAGCACGCCATAGCCGATGACAAGCAGCGGCAGCTGGGAGCCCTCTCTGGCGAAGGAGGCGAGGATGATTCCGAGGGCATAGATGGCGCCGCCTGCCATGGCGACCGTACGCGGCCCGCGACGGTCCTGGATCCGGCCACCGATGTAGGTACCGATGAAGATCATCCCGATCGTCACCTGGAACGGCAGTGTGGACTCGACCTTGCTCAGCTGGAACGGCTCAGCGGACTGCAGCGCCTTGCTGAAAACGCTCCAGGCATAGACACCTCCGGTGGAGAACTGGAGCAGCAGAGCGGCTGCCACCAGCCCCCAGCGGCCCTTCGTCGGGTTGGCGGATGCCGCCTGCGTGCCTGTGGTAGTGCTCAACGGATCTCCTCGTTCGTGTGCCCCACGTTGGTATGCACTGCGGCCGTAGGTTGTGGCGACCCTGGGGGGCCACCGGACGCGGCACTTGCCGAGTTTGCCTGGCTGGCGCTTGCTGCTGCTGCGCTTCCGGCTGATGCGGTGTCGGCTGCGGCCGCTGCCCGGCGCCGGTTGAGCCGTTCCCGCTGCGGAACGACGGTGTACCGGGGGTCCTTGGCGGACTCCAGGCCGGCTTCGAAGACACCGAACCGGGTGCAGGCAGACCCCGCCATCAACGCCGCACCGGAGAGCGCAGCCCCGGTACGGCTTCGGCCGCCCAGCAGCACCGTACCGAGTGCCCCGGCGGCGGTGAGCACCTTGCTGGCCTGCATCAGCTTCCCAGGTTTGCCCTCGTGCAACGCCTCCGCGGAGAGCCCCATGGACTGCTCCATCCGGTGCTCGACCACGAGCTCGGCCAGCGCTCCGACCACCGCCATCCGGCGAGCCGGACCTGCCTCAGCCAGCGGCGCGGTGAGCATGCCGAACCCGCCTGAAGCAGCCGCGGCCGATGAGACGAAGACGAACGGCAGCTCGCGGTGAGCGTCATGCCAGGCCGGTGTCGCGGTGTCGGTGAGCAGGACCGCGGTGTAGGAGGCGACGGCTGGTGCGACGGCAGCGGCGGCGAGTCCTCCGGGACGGGCGGCGAAGTCGAGCAGCCGGCTGATCACACCCAGCCGGAACGGCATCAGCCGCGCCAGCTCCGCAGCACCGGCGACACCGGCACCGGGACCGTACGCGGTCAGGATCCAGGTACCCACCGACATCGGCGAGGTGGGCTTGATGACCCGCAACATGTTGAGGAACCGGCTGGGTCGACCGAGGTCGTGCACCAGAGCGACCATGCTCAAGCTGATCGCTCCCAGCGCACCGAGGCGTCCTGCCCGGCGTAACACCGGCCGACCGGACAGGTCAGCGCCGGCGCCGAGCAAGGAAGAGCCCGCCGCCAGACCGCCGAGGAAGAGGTAGGCCGGGATGTCGTGCGCCCACGGTGCGGGCTTCACCACGTTCCTGCCGTAGTAGGAGGTGAACTCCGCGTCCGGGACCATGGGCTCTTCGCCCCGGCCACGGCGCCGCCGGCCACCGCCGGCCCGCTCACCTTGTCGTTTCCCACCCCGTTCTGCGTCTGCGTCCCGGGCTGAACCGCGACCGGCCGAACCGATGACCGCCTGGGTCCCGACTGTGCTGTTCTGCGGACCGTCCGCGGTGCTGATCGGCGGCTCGGGTGCGGCAGGGCTCGTCGCCGAGGTGCTGGAGCTTGAGGTGCTGGAGCTTGAGGTGCTGGACTGAGCGCCACCGAATGGCTGGCTCAGCGGCGTGTTACTGGTCACGGTCGGCGTCCCGCAAAGACCGTGACGGCTGCCGCCAGGAGGCCCACCGCCGCCATGCCGGCGTTCTTCCACATCCGAGGCAGATCTGCGGTGGTGACGATGGGGTCGGGTGGGAACCCGTACACCTCCGGCTCGTCCAACAGCAGGAAGAAGGCCCCGGTCCCGCCGACGCCGTTGTTCGGGTCCTCCCCGTACAGGCGTGCCTCGCCGAGTCCGCCGGCGTGCAGCGTCTCCAGCCGCTTGGCCGCCCGTTCCCGCAGCTCGTCGACATCGCCGAACTGGATCGACTGCGTCGGACAAGCCTTTGCGCACGCCGGCGTCTCGTCCACGCCGAGGCGGTCGTAGCACAGAGTGCACTTCTGTGCGATTCCGACGTTCTTGGTGCCCTGCTCGCCGATCCGGCGGTCGATGACACCGTACGGGCAAGCCGGCACGCAGTAGCCGCAGCCGTTGCAGATGTCCTCCTGCACCACCACGGTGCCGAACTCGGTCCGGAACAGCGAACCGGTCGGGCACACGTCCAGGCAGGCGGCGTTGGTGCAGTGCTTGCAGACGTCGGAGGACATCAGCCAGCGGAACTCCGAGCGTTCGTCGCCCCCGCCGGGAGCTCCGGGGAGTCCGAAAGCCGGCATGCCAAGGTCGACCTGGGGTGGCGGCGCAGGCTCCGGCAGGGTGATCGTGACACCGGTGTCCTGTGAGCCCAGTGGCTTGCGCTGCTCGATGAACGCGACGTGTCGCCAGGTGCTGGCGCCCAACGCACCCGTGTTGTCATAAGAGCTGCCCAGCATGTCCAGGCCGTCCTCGGGCACGCCGTTCCAGGTCTTGCACGCCACCTCGCAGGCCTTGCAGCCGATGCAGATCGAGGTGTCGGTGAAGAACCCTTTGCGGGACGGCGGTGCTTCCCAGCCTGCGTCGGGGGCAGGCCCCCCAGGATCGGTGGAGCTGAACCCGTTTTTCGTCCCGGGGAGGTTGTCCCACAGATTCGTCTCCGAGAAGCCACTCTGTTGCGGGCTCATGACGCTCCTTCTTTGACCCCGCCGGAACGCGAGCCACCGTTGGCGCCGCTAGCGAGGTTGCGCAGCTCGTTGCCGGTGTCCAGCGTGATACCCGCCCGTTTCCGGTAGGCAGCAACGTAGTCCAGCAGCGCCGGGCCACGAGGACGCCGCCCCGGCTGGATGTCACACGAGGCCACCTTGGACTCCTGAATGTGCACGTTCGGGTCGAGGGTGACCCCCAGCAGGTCGTTTGCGGAGTCGCCGGTGACCACGGCGTCACCGCCGATGCCCCAGTGATAGGGCAGACCGATCTGGTGGATCTCCTTGCCGCCGGCGCGCAACGGGACGACCCGGTCGGTGACCAGCACCCGCGCCTCGACCGCGGTACGGGCAGTGATGATGGTCGCCCAGCCGTTGTTGACCAGACCGCGCTGCCTTGCCAGCTCTGGCGATACCTCACAGAAGAACTCAGGCTGCAGCTCGGCCAGGAAGGGCTGCCAGCGGCTCATCCCGCCAGCCGTGTGGTGCTCGGTGAGCCGGTAGGTCGTGAACACGTACGGAAACACCTCTGCCCCCGGCTCGTCGCCCGAGGGGTTGGAGTAGTTGTCCGTACGGGAGAACACCTCGCGGGTCGGGCTGGCCTGCTGGCTGTACATCGGGTTGCTGATGGGGGACTCCTGCGGCTCGTAGTGAGCCGGCAGTGGACCATCCAGCAGTCCGGTGGGCGCGTAGAGCCAGCCGACACCGTCGGCCTGCATGATGAACGGGTCGTCACCACGCAGCGCTGCCGGCCCCGCCGCGCCCTCCGGCGGACGGTACGACGGCGGCTTCTTGAGCTCGAAGTCAGGGACGTCGTGCCCGGTCCACTTCTCCTGCTCGGAATCCCACCAGACGTAGGCCTTGCGCTCGCTCCACGGCTTGCCGTCAGGGTCGGCGGCAGCCCGGTTGTACAGGATGCGCCGGTTGGCGGGCCAGGCCCAGCCCCACTCCGGAGCCACCCAGGACTGCTCGCGTCCCGGCTTGCGCCGTGCCGACTGGTTGACACCGTCGGCGTAGACGCCGGCGTAGATCCAGCAGCCGCCGGAGGTGGAGCCGTCGGGCTTCATCTCGTTGAAGGTGCTGAGCGGTACGCCAGCCTTCTCACCGGTGAGGTGGACACCGTTGATCTCCGCCAGCACCGCCTCGGCGGAGGGGTCGCCGTGCTCGTCGACGGGGTAGTCCCACGTCAGGTCGAGCAGCGGTCGGTCGCGCTCGTCGGTTGAGTCTGCCAGCCGTTGCCGGAGCTTCTGGCCGAGGAGATAGAAGAAGGCCAGCTCGCTTTGGGCATCACCGGGCGGCTCCACCGCCTTGTGGTGCCACTGCAGCATCCGCTGGGTCTGGGTGAACGTGCCGTCCTTTTCGACGTGCGCCGCGGCCGGGAAGAAGAACACCTCGGTGTCGATCTCCTCGGTCCGTAGCTCACCGGTTTCGATCTCCGGCCCGTCCTTCCAGAAGGTGGCCGACTCGATCAGGTTGAGGTCGCGCACGACCAGCCACTTCAGATGGGCGAGGCCGAGCCGTTGCATCCGCCCGTGGGCGGATCCGACCGCCGGGGTCTGGCCCAGCAGGAAGTACCCGTCGATCTCGTCCTTGAGCATCGACATCACCGTCGCGTACGTACCGTGGTCCCCGCTCAGCTTGGGCAGGTAGTCAAAGGCGAAGTCGTTCTCGGCTGTCGCCGCATCCCCCCACCACGCCTTGAGCAGGTTGACGGTGTAGGTGCGGGCGTTGGTCCAGAACCCTTTCTGGTCCGGACTGGCGATCTGGGCCACGTACTCGTCGAGCGAGTCGTGCGTTCCGACCATGGGCATCGGCAGGTAGCCGGGGAGCAGGTTGTACAGGGTCGGAATGTCAGTCGAGCCTTGAATGCTGGCGTGACCGCGCAGCGCCAGGATGCCGCCGCCCGGCCGGCCCATGTTGCCCAGCAGCAGCTGGATGATCGCAGAGCCGCGGATGTACTGCACGCCGACGGTGTGATGGGTCCAGCCCACCGAGTAGACCCACGTGGTGGTCCGCTCCCGGCCGCTGTTGCTGGTCACTGCCTCGCAGACATCGAGAAGCTGCTCCGGTGTGACCCCGCAGACCTCCTGCACAAGCTCAGGGGTGTAACGCGCGTAGTGCCGCTTGAGCACTTGGAAGACACAACGAGGGTGCTGCAGCGTCTCGTCGCGCTTGACCTTCGTGTGCTCCAGGGCCGCACCGTGGCCGCCAAGCTCGTGACCGGCGCTTCTGCTCGAGGCAGACTCCTCGCTCTCGTCGCCCTGGCCTCCGGCGTCGCCTGCCGGTTCGTCGTCGTTGGCGTCGTAGGCCCAGCTCGAGGTGTCGTACTTTCCGGTTTGCGGGTCGTAACCGGAGAAGACCCCGTCGAGATCGTCGACATCCTGGAAATCCTTGCTGACCAGGTTCGCCGCGTTGGTGTAGTTGAGCACGTACTCGTGGAAGTACTTCTCGTTGCTCACGATGTAATTGATGATCGCGCCCAGGAACACGATGTCGCTGCCGGCACGGATCGGTACGTGGGTGTCGGCGAGCGCTGAGGTACGGGTGAACCGCGGATCGACGTGGATGACCCGCGCGCCGCGGGCCTTGGCCTCCATCACCCACTGGAACCCCACCGGGTGGCACTCAGCCATGTTGGAGCCCTGGATGACGATGCAGTCAGCGTTTTGCAGGTCTTGCAGAAAGCCGGTGGCGCCGCCCCGACCGAACGAGGCCCCCAAACTGGGGACCGTGGCGCTGTGTCATATTCGCGCCTGGTTCTCGATCTGGATAGCGCCGAGCGCGGTGAAGAGCTTCTTGATCAGGTAGTTTTCTTCGTTGTCCAACGTTGCGCCGCCCAGTGCCGCCATGCCCATGGTGCGGCGCAGCGGGCGACCCTGCTCATCGGTGTCCTGCCAGCGGCGCGACCGGGACTCGATCATGCGGTCCGCGATCATGTCGGTCGCTTCCTCGACCCCGATGCGCTGCCAGGTGGTGCTGCGCGGCGCCCGGTAGAGCATTGTGGTGGCGCGGCCGGGGCTGGTGACCAGCTGAGTGCTGGCCGAGCCCTTCGGGCACAGCCGGCCGCGCGACACCGGCGAGTCGGGATCGCCTTCGATCTGGACCACTTTTTCGTCCTTGACGAAGACCCGCTGCCCACAGCCCACCGCGCAGTAAGGACAGACGCTCCGGACGACCCGATCCGCTGTCTTGGTGCGTGCTGTGATCGCCTTGGTGTGGGCCGATTGCACGGCTGCCCCGCGGCCGAGCGGGTCGCCCCCGGTCAGCTGGCGGACGACCGGCCATTCGAGAAACGTTTTGCGGATATCCACTTTCGAGCCTCCTGGGAGCCACTCCAACCACGGGGGTAACGGTGTCTGTACCCCCGGGACCGCGTCCTACGCACGTGTTGGCCCATGAGGCGCAGTGACGTCAGGCAGCACTGGCAACAACACGGGAGGCCCCGGTTGTCGTAGCGTACTGCGGGGTTGGCGCGAGTCAGCAGCCGGTAGCAAAATGGCGCGGATGGTCACCACCAGCGTCGGGGCGCGCGCTCCTGGATGTAGTCCAGGTTTCGGTCGTAGGCGTCGTAGGTGGCGGCGTCCTTGATGCGGAAGACGATGTCGTTGTTGTCGAGCGTGGCATTTCCGGTGAAGTTCTGAGAACCGGTATAGACCACCTTGGTGTTGGGCCGCCCGAACCAGACGCCGCTGATCACCAGCGCCTTGTGGTGCATGTACAGCTCTGGCCTGTCATTCCAGTTTCGGTCGACGAACCCGTCGAAGACTGGCATGGTGCCGTACTTGGCACTCTTGCGCAGCAACGTGTTCGTCACCACCCGACTGGCGCGGGCGCTGTTGTAGATGACGTCCACCTTGCAGCCCTTGTTGTGCAGCCTCCATAGCCTTTCGGCGAGGTCGAGTCGAGGTGAGGTCCAGCTGTAGGTGGCGACCCTGATCACGGTCCGGCCGCGCTTGCCATAACCGGCCGCGGCGCCCGTACAGGTGACATTGTCGAGCACGTCGGTGAGGACGACCGACTTAGCCGGGCCTGGGTACAGGTAAAGCTTGTACTTCCCACTGGTGGTCGTTCGGTAGTAGTCGCGGTCGGTCTTGTCCTTGAGCATGTCGTAGAAGTAACGCCGCAGCGAGGTATAGAGCCTGGCGTCGCCCACGACGGTGTGGATGTTGTTCCAGCTGCCCTTGGAGTTGGTATCGGTGATGTTGGCCGAGCTGATCATCGATACCAGCTGGGAGGATCCGACAATGGAGAATGTGTAGAACTTCGCATGCATGGCGGAGGACCGGTTCGACATGCAGGCCGCGTTGCACATGGTGACGAAGCTGTCCTTTTTCGTGTCGCTCCCCAGTACCTTCGTGAGGCGTTCGGTCTGTGAGGAGATGTGGTAGTCCTCCCACGGCATTGCCGCATAGCGCCGGTGCCGGTCCACCAACATCTGAACGTGGACGCCACGTTTATGGGCGGCGATGAGCTTGTCAGCTGTGCTGTTGATGTCGAAGGCGTAGTGGGCGATGCGGATGGTGGAGTTCTTCGGCGCTACCTCGATTGATCGCTCGATATGTCTGATGATGGCCATCTGCTGGGACGCGGGACCGGTGGGGTTGTTGAACACGGTGCTGTTGCCGGGGGAGTAGTTCAGCGAGCCGGAGAAGACAGCTGGCCTGCGGTTGGAGCCGATGCTGAGCTTCAGGGTGGCCTGGTCCAGATACTTCCGCGGCACCGCGAAGCCGTAGGTTCCAGTCTTGGCTTGACCCGGGAGGAGCGCACCCAGGATCGGTTTGCTCCGCCGCCTGTCGGCAACGAGGGGCGCTGTGCCGTTCTTTGTGTAGGTCATCGTCGCTGAGGTGGCAGCGGCAACGAGCTTCTTCGTCGGGTTGGTGACCCGTACGCTCAGGAACTGAACCGGGCTGCCCTTCTTCACAGTGCTGGCACGGGCCCCGGCGCCCAACGTGGAACGCTCGATGTGGGTGACCTGGACCTGGACGCCGTCGCCATAGGTGTGCTTCGACACGAAGGAGGCAGTCTTCGCCGCGGTCTGCTGCTGAACCGGAGCCGGTTTCTTGGGGCTGATCTTCGGCGGCCCGTCATCGGGCGTGGTTGAGGTGATGGCCGGCTGAGGCGGGGAACAGGCGGTCACAAGAACCAGTGCTGCAAGGGCAACACGGCCGAAGCTTTTTCTCACATCATTCCCCAGTGCTATGCAGTCTTGGTTGGCGTCCGAACTTCCACGTACTCGTGATCTCGGTTGTGCCGCTGCATGCACAGGAGGCGGGACCTCGGACGCCCCCGCCCGAGTTCCCGCCTGCTCCGCAAAGGCCGCAATCCCCGAATTTCCGACCCTCCGCGCCGAAGCGCGTCGTTGTGATTAACCTACCTTTGAGATCCTTTACATGTGTCAAATGTCCTAAGGTGGAAATGCCCGAAAGTGGACATGGACGGGCCTAGGCCGGACAGCAGGGGTCGACTGCCCTGAAGTGGTCGGTCAGACGGTGTGGTGATCCAGCGATGCACTGCATGGAACCGAGTCGCCATGGCCTTCGGGCAGGTCGCAGAGCACGTCCTGCTCCCCGTCCTTGCACACGAACTTCCCGCACTTCGGTGCGTCCTGGTCCAGGTGCACTTCTGGCAGGTCTTCCCGTTCGCCTTGTTGAGTCGTCATCAAGCTGCCCTCCTCATTGAGGGGCGGTTCAGTTATCGCCCGAGACTTTCAAGGTACGACTTTCCGAGCCGACGAGAGGCAGAACGAGCGAACTGCTGGCGATCATGTGACGTCATGCGGATTGGGCTGCGGACGGGTGGTGTCACCCCCGGTTCAGGACCGACCTGATGCGGTATCGGAGTATCAGTTGACCAGGTTGGCTCCTTACCTGGTCTGGGAGCCACGAGTGCGGGAGGTGCCGCTGATGCCCGAAGGACACACGCTGCACCGACTGGCGCGGGAACTGGATGAGCTGCGTGGCCAGCCCCTGCACGCGGTGTCCCCCCAAGGACGGTTCGCAACGGGTGCGACCCGCCTCGACGGCACGACGATGGAGTCCGCGGAGGCGTACGGCAAGCACCTCTTTCTGCGGATGTCGCACGGTTCGCACGTCCATGTGCACCTGGGCATGCGAGGCAAGTGGTTTCGCTATGACGAGCCAGGCACACCGCCGCTGCCCCAGGTGCGGCTCAGGCTTGCCACCGATGCGGTTGCCTGGGATCTGATAGCGCCGTCGGTGTGCGAGCTGGTCGACGATGCCGGGTTGAAGAAGCTGGTCCGTCAGCTAGGCCCCGATCCCCTTCGCCCGGAGGCGGACGAGAGCCAAGCGGTCGCTGCCCTAGGGAGCGCACCCGGCGCGATCGGTTCTGCTTTGCTCGACCAGACCGTGGTGGCAGGAGTCGGTAACGTCTTTCGCGCCGAGGCGCTCCATGCCCTGGGGATCGCGCCCACCCGGCCATGCCGGTCGATGACCGGGGCCGAGCTGGCAGAGCTATGGAGCGTTCTGCAACAGATGATGGCGCGCGCCGTCGAGGACGGTCGCATCATCACGGTGGACGGGCCGGACCGGCTGACCATCCCCGAGTGC
>CADCUO010000155.1 GCA_902805915.1 uncultured Propionibacteriaceae bacterium
CGGCCTCTCGCGGTAACGTCCGCCCGTGCCCACGCCACCATTCCTTCCACCCTGGCCGACGAACCCGCCGGCGGCCGGCGCCGTTTTTCTTCGTGCGTTCCACCTTGGCGCCGACGAGCCGATGGTGCAGGACTTGGCGACGGACCCCTACGTACCGCTGATCGGCTCACTGCCCGCCCAAGCCACTGAGCCGCAGGCGAGGGACTGGATACAGCGCAACTTGGGTCGGTGGAGCGAGGGCAGTGGGTTCTCGTTCGCCATCGCCGAGGTCACTACCGACCGCGCCGTGGGCTCGGCCGGGCTGTGGCTTGCCGAACTTCCGCACGGACGTGCAACAGCTGGTTATTCCGTCGCGCCGCGGCACCGCGGCCACGGCTATGCGGCCGACGCACTCACTGCGTTGACGGCTTTCGCCTGGACACTGCCTGCCTTGCATCGGGTCGAGCTGTACATCGAACAGGAGAACATCCCATCGATCCGCACTGCGGAGCGGGCCGGCTACGTCTTTGAGGGGCGGCTGTGCAGCCACCAGGAGATCGGCGGCCGTCGGCGGGACATGCTGCTGCACGCAGCCATCCGTCCGACATAGCGTTGCCGTAGCGCCCAGGCGCTGTCTCGTGCATCCTTCCATTTGCGGTGCTCGAACCTGATCGAGCAAGTGCTTCGTCGGCGACGGCTGGCTTATCGGCGACTGTTACTGGAACTCGTCGTGCGAAATGGGACGCGCCGTGGCCTAGAGCCCGAATAGCGGCCGACAGCGTTCGAAGCCGCTGATCTTGACGGATGCCCCATGACCAGAGGCTTCCCAATCGGTACGCGTTAAGCGCAGGTGAACCATCGTGTCGGCGCCGGGGCCAGCATCAGATCGCTCCCGGCTTTCGCCGTTCGGCTTGTAGCCGAGTGCCTTGCTGACACCCAATGAGGCGGCGTTGTGATGCCAGGCGGAAGTGATGGCGTAGTCGGCGCCGAGTGGCCCGAAGGCGAGGGCAAGTACGGCGCGCCGCGCTTGCTTGCCCCAGCCCCGTCCACGGGTGTCTCGGGCCAGGTAGGAGGCACTGTCGACGGTACGCAGTACCAGGAAGTCCTCACCCTCCAGCGACTGCACACCGATGATCCGCTCGCCGAGTGTGACCACCAGGTCGAGCCGCCAGCTGTCGGGGGACCAGTTCCCGACCGACTGCCAGTAGGACTGGTGAGCCGATACGGCGCGGCTAGTGCTCTCGTCCAGCGCCGAGAACCGGGGGAGCCGCGGGTTGATTGTTGCGTCCGCCGACAGGGTGGCCGCGACGGCCGGCAGGTCGGCCTCAGTCGTCGGACGCAGCAGCAGATCCGAGGTTCGTAATCTCAGCTCAGGCATCGGCCAAGAGTTGGGATCCATGGCTGACAGGGTAGAGGCGCACGAATCCGTGACTCGACCGCTGCAGTCGATAGGGGGTCGCTCAGCGTGCTCCGCACGACGGTCGGCTTACGGACAAGTCGAGGCCACGGCTAGCAGTCAGTCGAACGTGGACCGTCTCAGCGCAGCGGGCTGCCAAGCTCGTCCGCCAGCTCGGAGGCTTCTAGCCACTTCGAGACGTAGGACCGGCGGGAACCAGAAACGTTGAAGGAGATTCGACCGGATCGTCCGCCTCGTCGAGGGGTCCACTGCGGATCGACGACGTTGCTTAGCCTCGATCCACGGACGCTTACGGTGTGGTGAGTGGGTCGGAACGGGCGAATGCCCTTGTCGGCTGGGAGAATCGGACTTGTCGAGGGTTCGTTTCAGGCCAGTCGAAAGGGCATCCGGTAGATGCAACTTTCTCATACTCTTCGGGCCGGGTCAGCGGTGTTCGATGACCCGAATTTGGTGTCGGCCGCTGGGCTGGTCCCGGTGCTGCAGCTGGCCGACCGGGCGGGGCTACGAGATTTGGCTTCGCGGCAGCTGAGCGTGCCGTCCCACGAGGGCGCGAACGCCGGGTTGAAGGTGGCCTCGCTGGTCGCCGGGATGGTCGCCGGCGCCGACAGCATCGACGATATGGGACTGCTGCGGCACGGCGGCATGAGTCGGCTGTTCGCCCGCGCGTACGCCCCGTCGACGCTGGGCACGTTCCTGCGCGCCTTCACCTTCGGGCATGTGCGGCAGCTCGACGCGGTCGCGTCCCGACTCTTCATCAACCTGGCCCAGCAAATCCCGGTGCTCACCGGCAGCGCTGAGGAGCTGGTGTTGGTGGATGTGGACGACACGATCATCGAGGTCCACGGGTACGCCAAGCAGGGCTCCGGGTACGGCTACTCCGGGGTTCGCGGGCTGAACGCCCTGCTCGCCACAGTCACCACCGCCTCGTCGGCGCCAGTCGTGGTGGCGCAACGGCTCCGCAAAGGCGCGTGCGGGTCCCCGCGCGGCGCCCACCGGCTGGTCGCTGATGCGTTGAAGACGGTGCAGACGCTGCCGGGAGACCGGACTCAGAAACCGTTGCTGCGCGCCGACTCGGCGTTCTACGGTCACCCCACCGTCTCGGCGGCGTTGAGAGCAGGCGCTGAGGTGTCGGTGACGGTCCGGCTCGACCCCCGGGTGAAAGCCGCGATCGCCACCATCGGTGATGGTGCCTGGCAGACCATCGCCTACACCGACGCCGTCTACGACGCAGAAGCCGAACGGTGGATTTCCCGCGCGGAGGTCGCCGAGATCGACTTCACCGCGTTCACGTCGAAGCGGAAGGCCGACCAAGTGCCGGGCCGGCTGGTGGTACGCCGCGTCCCGGACCTGAATCCGCATCCGGGTCAGGACAGCCTGTTCGACACGTGGAGGTTCCACGCGTTCTTCACCACCAGCAGCCTCGACACGGTGACCGCCGACAAGACCCACCGCGGTCACGCGATCATCGAGCAGGTCCACGCCGACCTGAAACACGCCGCCCTGGCGCACCTGCCGAGCGGGAAGTTCAACGCCAACGCCGCCTGGCTCGTCCTGGCCGTGATCGCGTTCAACCTCACCCGGGCCGCCGCCACCCTCACCGGACCGAAGCTAGCCAGGGCGACCACCGGCACCATCCGCAGGAAACTGATCCACGTCCCCGCCCGAATCGCCCGCTCCGCTCGCGCCATCACCCTGCACCTGCCCCAGCACTGGCCCTGGCAGACCGACTGGACCGCGCTGCTCACCCGCGTCTGCGGACCACCCACCCCAGCAACCACATGACCAGCCAGCCGACGACGGCGCAACCAAGGACCAGGAACACCCCGGACAGCGAGGCCCGAGGAACCCCCACGCCCACCCAACAGAATCAGAGTCTCAAGTCATCCCTGGCCGCCACGTCAACCTGCATCCGTGGATCGAGGCTAAGGAGGAACGTGTCGACGATCCGATCTGCTAGGAGGGCGTAGCCCTGAGGTATGCGGTACAGGGCCTGGTCGGTGAGGACTAGCGCCTGGACGCCGTTGAAGCCGTACCAGGGGCCGTTGCTCACGTGTGCCACGCATCGCACCGGTCGCCCGACTATGTCTGCCAGGCGCAACAGCTCGGGTGCCTTGTACCCGTGTCGGTCCATCCGGCCATCCTGTCTTGCCCGAGGAGTTCGCGCCGCCGTTCGGCCGAGGAATTCGGACCGCCCCAGTCGTCCTTCCCCTTATGACATCCGGGACGAGCATTTTGAGACCAGTGAGGTAGGCGGGGGTGTGCGGGGCCAGAGCTCCCGGGGGACCCGCAACCGTAGGTAGATAGATGCAGTTGTCTCACGGTCACCCGGACTGTTTGACATAGAGGGGAACCGTTATCTGGGTCTCCAGGGCAGCGGGCCAAGGCGGATCAAGCGGACCGCCGAGCTGAGGCGTTCGCGAATCGCTTCCTGGAACCGGTTGCCGCGTCAGACCGTCTGAGAGTTCGACTACTGCTTCGGGTGTGGACGCTTGTAGCGTTGGCGGCCGTGAGCACGGACCGCAATCGACATGAGACGGTGAGAGACGCGCAGGCAAGTCAG
>CADCUO010000156.1 GCA_902805915.1 uncultured Propionibacteriaceae bacterium
GCTCAGGACGCAGAACGGCACCTGACCAGGTCAGGTGCCGTTCTGTGGTGGTAGCCCCGACGGGATCCGAACCCGCGCTACCGCCTTGAGGGCATTCCCGCACGCTTTGGTCCCGCCGGGGCTCCAGCCCTTCGTGCTGCCGGCCTAGCGATCTACTCAAACCCGACCACCATCACCGACGACCAGGTCGCGGAGCTGCACGCGTTCGGCTGCACCGACCGAGAAACCGTCGACGTCGTCGGGATCGTCGCCCTCAACGTGCTCTCCGGCGCGTTCAACCTCATCGCCGGCCGGGAGCCGGACCCGCCCAGCGCCGCCGTCACCGCGCTGGGCCCGACGCACAGACGGACATGGCTCATCCGTGACGGTTTCATCTCAGCCACGCCTCCACCGCCGCTCCACCGCAACACAACCGTGCTGAGACACGCTCAGATTGTGGCTCATCCGCCGCAGCCCAACCGCAACGGAGGCACCGACATGCAAGGACCAGTACTCATCCCCAGCGACACCGATACGCTCACCAGCAATCCGGCTGCGGCGCTCAGAGAACCGAGACGCCTCGCCAGAACCGCCGGCGTCTATTACCTCATCGTCGCGATCTTCGGCGCCTTCGCCCACATAGTGCGCGGACAGGTCTTCGTAGCAGGCGACGCCGCCGGCACCGCTCGGAACGTCGTAGCCGACGCTTCACTACTTCGGCTCAGCTTCGTGGCTGACCTGACCCAGGCAACGTTCCTCCTGTTCGTCGTCCTAACTCTGTACCGGCTGCTCAAACAGGTGAACACGAGCCTTGCCCGCGCCATGGTCGCCTTTGTCGTCGTCGCCGTGGCCATCACCTGCCTCAACATGGTGCACCAGCTGGGCGCCCTCGTCGTAGCGACAGATCCCACCTATACCGCGGCCCTCAGCCCCGGCGGAGCCGACGCCCTCGTCCTACTCCTGCTTGACCTGCAGCACTACGGCTACCTCATCGCCCAAATCTTCTTCGGGCTGTGGCTGTTCCCCCTGGGTTTGCTGGCCTACCGGTCCGGCGCGTTCCCTCGGGCGCTCGGAATCGTCTTGATGCTGGCCACCACCGCCTACCTCGTCGACGTCGTGTTGCAGTTCCTCGCCCCCACCCTCGCCGGTCAGGTCAACCCGATCGTCATAGCGATAGTGAGCCTCAGCGAGGTCTCGATGCTCGCCTACCTCCTGATCAGAGGCGTCAGCAAGGCACCCCTGTCCCACCACATTCCGACTGACTCGATCTAAGTCATCCTCAATGGAAACCTCGCCCGGACCTGGCTGACGGACATCGGCGACGCTGCGCGGTGCCGCCCGGTGCCGGTGCCGGTGCCGGTGCCGGTGCCCCAGAACTCGGTCAGTCCTTCCCTGCCGGCGCGAACCTGTGCCCGGTCGAAAGGTGGGCGTTCACACACCGCGGACCACCTTTCCACCACCAGCTGACGCTCTCGACAAGACCTGGTCCGTTCACATCTCCCGTCAACTTTGAGGATTCCACGATGCCCGCCCAGACGAAGCCACACACCCACGACCAGCCAGTTCGACCACGAGTAGCCGTCGTGTTGGCTGCCGGCCTCCTGATCGTGACGGCATTCCAGGCCGCCCTCACGCTCGGTGCGCCGCTCGGCGCTGCTGCCCTCGGAGGAACGACTCCCGGGCAACTCCCCAACACCGTCCGGCTCGTGACCGGCTTCCAGACGGTGATGTGGCTCTTCGCCGCGCTGCTGGTACTAGCCAGGGGAGGCTACGCCGCCGTTCCCTTGCCGAAGGCTTTCATTCGGGTAGGAGCCTGGGTGCTGGTTGCGCTCCTGGTCCTGGGCGTGTTGATGAATTTCGCGTCATCCAGCCCCTGGGAGCACTTCGGCTGGGGACCGTTCACGCTCGTCCTGTTCATTTTGAGCGTGGTCCTCGCCCGCAGTGGCCTGCCCGCCCGCCCCGCGGCGGCCCGACGATGAACCTCGGGTCCTCGAGAGCAGGGCAAACCCGTTGGCGACGGACTCCAAGCCCGTCGCGTCAACCGCGCCCGCACTGCGTCGTCGGTGGCGCGGGATGGCGCTGCTCCGCCGCCGCTGGGCGTCCATCACATCCGTCGGGTTCGCTGTAGCAATGCTGCTCGCTCTCGTGTGGACTACCTGAGACAGCGACCGGTAGCTGAGGTCCTGCGGCTGCCGCCCAAGGTCGTCGACTACCTACATCGAGCAGGCGAGATCACGCCGTCTGTATTCCCTGATCCTCTTTGGTCATCTACACAGAAAGGTCGCGTCATGGACATACCCCTGCACCCAGACTCAGTGATCGACGTCTTAGCGACTCACCGCTCAAGCCGGCGCGTGAAGGTGGACGCGTAATGGATCGGAGCATTCTTGATAGGTCCGTCGAGCGCATTGCCGCCCGGCAAGGCCAGCACCACGTGGGGTTGGTGGTGGGGGCGGTGACGTCCGCGGGCGCACGGTCCGTCGTGTCGGTCGGGCGGATCCGCGCGCCAGACGGCCCGGCGCCCCGCGCGGACAGCCTGTTCGAGATCGGCTCGGTCACCAAGGTCTTCACCGCGTTGCTGCTAGCCGAAGCCGTGACCCGCGGCGAGCTGTCGCTGGAGACACCGGTCAGCGACCTGCTGCCGGAGGTGACCGTCCCGACCCGCGACGGTAGGGCCATCACCGTCGAGCACCTGGCGACCCACACCGCGGGGCTGCCCCACAACCCGATGCCGCTCCCGGCCGCGGCTTGGGCCCAGTGGAAGGCCCGGAACGGCGACCCCTGGGAAGCGATCGACCGCGACGCGCTGCTGTCCACGCTGGCCCGCACCAAGCTGCGTCGCACCCCCGGAGCCGGCCGGATCGCCTACTCCAACTTCGGTGCCGGGGTGCTGGGCCACGCGCTGGTCGCCGCGGCCGGCGACCGCGACTTCGGCGAGCTGGTGCGCTCCCGCGTCTGCGAACCCCTCGGGATGGCCGACACCGTGCTCCTGCCCGACCGGGAGCAGACCAACCGCGAGGCCGTCGGCCACCGCCGGCACCGCCGACCCACCGGCCACTGGGAGATCGCCGGCCTCCCCGGCGCCGGTGCGCTGCGCTCCACAGCCACCGACCTGCTCATTTTCCTGCAGGCCCAGCTGCGCCCGTACGACACACCGCTCGGACCGGCCATCACCCTCACCCACCAGGAACGCCGCCCCGGCCAGCGACTCGGCATCGGGCTCGGCTGGCTGCAGGTGCCTGTGCGGCGCGGCCACGTCATGCTGTGGCACAACGGCGGCACCGGCGGCTTCCGTACCTTCGCCGGATTCGTGCCCGTCGCCGGTGTCGGCGCAGTCGCCCTGGCCAACGACGTGCGCAGCCTCGACCGGCTCGGCCTCGACCTGCTCACCGCGCTCAGCAACTAGCCAATGGGGCAACGCTGCGTCCGCCGCGGCGTGGTCAAGCCCGACGGTCCACCGCTAGGCAACTGCCCGAAAGGAAAACGACCACTGAGACCGCAGGGATCGTTCAGCGCGAATGACGCTGCGGCAGGCAACAGCAAGATGCCGACGACAGGGCCAGACCCCTCGATGCTGTGTTCACCCTGCCGCAGCACGGGTTGACGAGATTGAGGTCAGGTTCGTACATCATGTCGCTGTCCCACTTCTACCGTTTTCAACGAGGATGAATGTGCTTGTCGTGAGCCGCACCAACTCAGGACTACCCGGGCACCCGTGGTGGTCGGCCGGTTACCGTTCGCGGAGGTGCGGAGAGGGTGGGCGGTTGGAAGTCGGACGTCAGCGCTCCTGGCCTGCAGCCACTGTGTGAGTGCTGGAGTCGTCGCCCCAGCCTCGGCCCCAGATCAGCAGCATCACGGTGGCGGTGACCACGGCGGCGGCGGTCACTAGCTAGGCATCGGCGCTCAGTCGCTCAGTGGCAAGTTCGTCGAGTGTGTCGCGCATGTACTCGAGCGCTTGACGAGCATCTAGCTCGTGCCCGGAGGTCTCGAACTGGTCCGGGGAATGTTCGGCGCTCAAGGCAA
>CADCUO010000157.1 GCA_902805915.1 uncultured Propionibacteriaceae bacterium
AAGGCGGCCTGACCATGTCGGCGGAGGTTTTAACCGGGCTTCGTCGTTGGTCGGCCGGTTCGGCCACGGGACTGCTGCACGAATGGGTGACATCTGATCTGTGGCGCCGGGAGGCGTCGCTGGAAGGATGTTGATCGTGCTCAGACCCCACCCATAGGGATCGTGCCCAGACCCACCCTCAGGAGTTCCGCGATGACGTCGTGGCCCGGCGGGGTGAGGCCCCGCTGGCTCAGATCGCGAAGGACTTCGGGATCAGCGAGTCCTGCCTGCGGAACTGGCTCCGCCGAGCCGACGTCGCGGACGGCCACCGACCCGGCCAGACAACTGCGGAGTCAGTCGAGCTGCGAGAGCTGAAGCGCCGTAACCGGCTGCTGGAGCAAGAGAACGAGATCCTTCGCAGGGCGGCTGCCTACCTGTCGCAGGCGAACCTGCCGGGAAAATGATGTACCCGCTCGTCCGTGAGCTCGCCGCCGACGGGATCCCCGTCACGGTGACGTGCCGGGTTCTTCAGCTCGCCCGCCAGCCCTACTACCGCTGGCTCGCCCAGCCGGTCAGCGACCGCGAGCGAGCGGAGGCCCACCTCGCCCACGCACTGTTCGAGGCCCACCGCGACGACCCGGAGTTCGGCTACCGGCTGCTGGCCGACGAGGCCGGCGGCGCCGGCCACCACGGCTGTGACCGGAGAATGTGGCGGCTGTGCTCCAGCAACGGCTGGTGGAGCGTGTTCGGCAAACCACGCCGCGGCAAGGCCGGGAAGCCCGGGCCGCCGGCCCACGACGACCAGGTGCGCCGCGACTTCACCGCCACCGAACCGAACCGGCTGTGGCTGACCGACATCACCGAGCACCCCACCGGCGAGGGCAAGCTCTACCTCTGCGCGGTCAAGGACGTCTTCTCCGGACGGATCGTCGGCTACTCGATCAGTGACCGGATGAAGGCCCGCCTCGCCGTCGCAGCCCTCTCCAGCGCTGTCGCCCGCCGCCGCGCAGACACCGCCGGCTGCACCGTGCACAGCGACAGGGGATCGCAATAACGGTCCCGGAAGTTCCTGACCGAGCTCCGCCGCCACGACCTGGTCGGATCGATGGGTCAGGTCGGCGCCGCCGGCGACAACGCCGCCATGGAGTCCTTCTTCGCGCTGCTGCAGAAGAACGTCCTCAACCGGCGCCGCTGGAGCAGCCGCCAACAGCTCCGGATCGCGATCATCACCTGGATCGAACGCACCTACCACCGCCGACGACGCCAGACCCGCCTCGGCCGCTTGACCCCCATCGAGTACGAGACAACGATGAGCAGACCCCAGGCCCTCGCGGCCTAACCCAACCTGTCACCTAGACGTGCAGCAGTCCCCTTCACTGTCCTGCTCCGACACCACCAGTTCGACTGCCGCAACCTCGGCGCCCAAACCCCAGCAGCCTCGCTGCGGGTCGCGGTCGAACACTCTTCTGGTGCCGCTGTTGTCCTGGTCTCCCAGCTGCCGAAGAACCGACCAGCCGCGGTGACGGCTTTGCGGGCCATCAGCGACACCGGGGCTGCGATCTTGTACGCCGGCGCCGCCTTCCACAACATCGCGTCGCGACGAGAACTGCCCGGGCACCACCTGAGCGGCAACCTCTCACACGCCGCCGCCCACATCACCAACTACCTCCGCCCGACCTGACGCACCCAACCACCCGCCGTGTCGCACCGGCGTCCCGCTCGAACCTTCTTCACCGCACCGCAGGAGGGTCGGCCACTGCGGCCGTCCGTACGACGGTCAGCCACTGACGTGCTCCGCGTCAAGGTGGATCTGCAATCCTCGGTCGACTCTGCCCTCCGCGTGTCAGTCGACTGAGTTGGACAGTCGGTCGAGGGCTGCCACATCGTCATCCTCCAGGTCAAAGTCGAGTTGCGCGTTGGCCGCGATTCGCTCCGGGGTCACCGATTTTGGCAGCGGTAGCACGTTCTTCTCCAGCAAGTAGCGGATCGACAACTGAGCAACACTCTTGCCGTACTTCTTGGCGATGCTGGACAGTCGGTCGTCGTCGAGCAGCTTGCCGGTGGCCAGCGGGGAGTAGCCCTCAACGAGAATGTCGTGTTCGTGGCAGTGGGCGGTCGTCTCAGGCTGGGTGTTGCCGATGAACCACCGGATCTGGTTGACGTGCGGACTCACCTCGGTGCCGGAGGCCAGCGACTCGAGATCCTCGACGTCGAAGTTGGACACGCCGATCGAGCGCACCCGTCCGGCCGCATGCAGCTCCTCAAAAACCTTCCATACCTCGATGTTGCCCGCTCTGTGGTCTGAGCCCATGTCCTGCCAGGGCCACGGGGCGTGGATCAGCCAGAGGTCGATAGACCCCAGATCGAGGTTGCTCGCCGACGTCTCGAACGCCTCCCGCGCACCCTTCGCGTCCTTGATCTCGGCTGGGAGCTTCGTCGTAATATAGATCTCTTCGCGCGGCACCCCGGAGTCGCGGATGGCCCGGCCCACGCTTCGCTCGTTCCCGTAGGCCAGAGCCGAGTCGATGTGTCGGTAGCCGACCCTCAAGGCCTCGGTCACTGAGTCGTAGGCCTCGGACCCTTCCGGGATCTGCCAGGTGCCAAACCCGATCTTCGGGATCACGTGGCCAGATGAGAGGGAGAACGTCTCGCGAAGGATGGGCACGACTTGAACCTACCGTTGGCTGTCGCCTGGCGGCGTTCGGGTCATCCTCGGCAGCCGGTCAGCGTCCCGTCGTCGGTGGGCTAGTGCGTGCGTCCCGCAGGAGGGCCCTGGTGCGGAGCACGTCAGTGACCGACCCTGGTGCGGAGCACGTCAGTGACCGACCCTGGTGCGGAGCACGTCAGTGACCGACCCTGGTGCGGAGCACGTCAGTGACCG
>CADCUO010000158.1 GCA_902805915.1 uncultured Propionibacteriaceae bacterium
CCGAGCAGGATCCGCAGGCCGAGGTTGATGTCGACGAGGTTCGTCGTCACCAGCTCGCCGTCGACGACGACGCCGGGGGTGACGAACATCTTGCGGCCCCAGTCGGCCATGTTGCGATACGTGTAGTCGACGGCGTCCGGGTCCTGGAAGGCGCCCCAGCAGCCGAGCAGCGTCCGCCGTAGACCGACCTGCTCATACCCGGGGATAGCCTCGTAGAAGAAGTCGAACAAGTCGTCATGCATCGGGACGACCTTCTTCATGAACTCTACGTAGCGCATCAGCCGGATCTGGTAGTCGGTCATCAGCTGGATGGTGGCTACCGTGCCGACGCCACCCGGGTAGAGGGTGGACGGGTGGACATGCCGGCCCTCCATGAGGCAGAACATCTCCCGCGTCATCCGGCTGACCTGCAGCGCCTCGCGGTAGAACTCGCCGGTGAACGGGTTCAGCGAGCGCATAATGTCGCCGATGGTTCTGTACCCGTGCGCCCCGGCCTGCGGCGCCTCGGTCGCGTTCGCCCGGTCGAGCACCCCGGGGTTCGTCTCCCCGACCATCTTCTCGCAGTAATCGACCCCGACCAGGTTCTCCTGGAAGATGTTGTGGTCGAACATGTACTCCGCGGCCTCGCCGAGGTTCACGATCCACTCGCCGAGGTGCGGCGGCCGCACCCCGTACGCCATGTTCTGGGCATAGCAGGAGCAGGTGGCGTGGTTGTCACCGCAGATGCCGCAGATGCGGCTGGTGATGAAGTGGGCGTCGCGCGGGTCCTTGCCCTTCATGAAGATCGAGTAGCCGCGGAAGATGGAGCTGGTGCTGTGGCACTCGGCGACGGTCATCGTGCCGAAGTCGATCTTGGTGTAGATCCCCAGGCTGCCCACGATCCGAGTGACCGGGTCCCAAGCCATCTCCACCAAGTCTTTGTTGCCCTCGGACACGGTGCTCGGGCCTGACAAGGTCGACGTCATGGCGCCGCCTTTCCGTTAGAAGGGGCTTTACCAGGTCCGGGTGGCGCCCGTGACCAGCTCTGTGCCGGGGGTGCGCCACTTCGGTTCTTGATCGAGGGTGTGGGTAGTGATCTGCCTCAGCCGGCTGATGGTGTTGCCGTACAGACCCACGGCCCGGGTGGAAAGCTTGCTGCCGGGTGGCTCGTCCATGAAGGGCATGAACTTGTCGGGGAACCCCGGCATCGTGCACCCGATGCAGATGCCGCCAACGTTGGGGCAGCCGCCGACGCCGTTGATCCAGCCGCGTTTCGGGACATTGCACTTGACCGCCGGACCCCAGCAGCCAAGCTTGACAATGCACTTCGGGGAGCCGTACTCGGTGGCGAAGTCGCCCTGCTCGTAGTAGCCGGCCCGGTCGCAGCCTTCGTGCACGGTCCGGCCGAAGAGCCAGGTCGGCCGAAGGGCGTCGTCGAGCGGGATCATCGGGGCCTGCCCGGTGGCCATGTAGAGCAGGTAGGTCAAGGTCTCGGACATGTTGTCCGGCTGGATCGGGCATCCAGGGACGCAGACGATCGGAACACCCGCCTTCGACTTCCAGTCCCAGCCCAGGTAGTCAGGCACCCCCATGGCTCCGGTCGGGTTGCCGGCCATGGCGTGGATCCCGCCGTAGGTCGCGCAGGTCCCGGCCGCGACGATGGCGGTCGCTTTGGGAGCAAGCCGGTCGATCCACTCGCTGGTCGTCATTGGCTGGCCGGTCATGGGGTTGTTGCCGAACCCAGTCCAATAGCCCTCGTCGTGCAGCGCCTCGTTGGGGATGGAGCCCTCCAGGACCAGCACGAACGGATCGAGCTCGCCGCGGTCAGCCTTGAAGTACCACTCCAGGAAATCGTCGGCACCCCCATTGGGGCCACACTCGAAGTCGATCAGCGGCCAGTGCACCGCGATCTGGGGCAGTCCAGGCAGAGCGCCAAGCGCTATCTCCTCTATGCTCGGCTGGGTCGCCGCCGTCAGAGCGACCGAGTCGCCGTCGCAGCTAAGCCCGGCGTTGATCCAGAGCACGTGGATGAGGGTGTCCTCAGCGGCAATCGCTTCGACTGTGGGCATCATCGCCGCACTTTCTTGGGGCCTTTGCGGTCCCCGCCAGCTGCTGGGGCCGTTCGGCGCGGCTCACCTACGCAACACTGATCCCATCTCAACCCTTGGGCACCAAAAAAGTCAAGGGTTCAGGCGTATAGCGTCAGCGGGTTTCGCTGCTTCGTTGAGCCAACTGAGCCATGCGCCTAGGTTCTCGCCGGTTCGCGCCGAAACGGCTAGGACCTCGAGGTCGCGGTTCAGCTTCCGCGCATCGCTGGTCAGGCGGGCCAAATCGAAGTCAACGTAGGGCAGCAGATCTATCTTGTTGACTACGACCAGGTCGGCCGCGGCAAACATATGCGGATACTTCAGAGGCTTGTCGTCGCCCTCCGTGACTGAAATAATAACGACCTTGGCCTGCTCTCCAACGTCGAACAGGGCGGGGCAGACGAGATTGCCGACGTTCTCGATCATCAGCAGCGAGCCAGTGCCGGGCTTCAGCGACTCGATCGCGCGCTGAACCATCGGCGCGTCGAGATGGCAGCCGGCACCGGTGTTCACCTGCACAGCGCGGGCGCCGGCGCGCTCGATCCGCTCAGCGTCGAAGGTGGTTTCTTGGTCGCCTTCGATCACACAGATTTGTCGCTGTTCGCGCAACTCGTTGATCGTTCGCTCCAGCAACGTGGTCTTGCCTGATCCCGGTGAGCTCATCAAGTTGATCGCCGTGATGCCGCGGTCATTCAGCCAGTCCCGATTGTGCTGGGCCAAGTGGTCGTTCTTGGCCAGGATTGCCTCGCTGATCGCCAGGGTTTCGGTGGATGGCGCATGCAGCCGTGAGTGGTCGTGCGATGACAGGTTCTTCTGGTTGTGTCCATCGGGCCCGTGCTCGTGCTCGGGGCCGGGCGCATGCCCGTGGTCGTGGTCGTGGTCGTGGGGATGCTCGTGGGGGGGCGGGCCCTTCTTACCATCGACCATCAGCACCCTGACGTTGTCCTCATCGTCGCAGCCGCACGTCAGACACATGTCTCCGCCACCATTTCCACTGAGGTCACCAGCAGTTCCTGGCCGGTGACAATCTGTACGTCGGCACTACCGCATGGACACAACAAGATGAGGCGATCGAGCGCGAAGTCCTCGTCACAGGTGCGGCAGTGACCGCTGCCGGCCGTAGCATCGATCGCCAGCGAAGACCCGACGAGCGGGGTTCCAGCGGTGACGATCTCATAGCAGAACTGCATCGCATCGGGGACAACGCCGGAGAGCTGGCCGACGGTGATGTGGACGGTTGCAACCTGTCGGCCGGCCGTCCGTTCCACGACCATGTCGACGACACTCTGGATGATCGCCAGTTCATGCATCGCCGTCACCATAAGCACGGCGGCTGCCTTCCGGCAAGGACCACCACTCGTTTCGCCGATGACATCACGCGCAACGCCTCACTCTAGATTGGTGTGGCCCCGCGTTGTTCCCGTTGACTCTTGGCGTGACGCGCGCACTCGGGTGGCCACGAGGTCGATGATCCCGAACAGTTCGATCTCGTAGCCGCTACCCACTGGCACTGGAGTGAGCACTAGCTGGCGCCCATCGGCTGCGTTGGGATCTCCTGGAGACGTTCGCCTACGTGGCGGAAGTGGTCGCAGCCGCCCGGCTGTAGTTCCGTTATGGGAGATAGCCGATCGTCCGCGATCAACCCGTCACCAGTTCAGCCCGGACACGAACCGCAATGAGCTGATCGAACTCCCTGACGTCGACAGCGGCTTCCGGTGCCGCAGCGCAGCCACGGCTGCTGCCGTACTGCCTGATCTCGATC
>CADCUO010000159.1 GCA_902805915.1 uncultured Propionibacteriaceae bacterium
AGCCTCCAACGGTTATCTTGATGTCAAGATTATCGCGATGGTGAGGGCCGGCCAGTCTGGGTCTCAGTACCTCAGGCCTTCGGTGCGTCGCTGATCGAGCTGTTGCAGACCCGGCCGGCATTCAGACAGTCGCGCACCAACTGGGCTTGCGCGCGCTGGTTCCAGGCGTTCCAGAAGTCGGCATGACCGCTGTAGACACCTCCGGAGGACAGCCGCACGCCGCTGAGAGAACCGCCGATCTTCCAGCGGAAATTGAGGCTGAGCGCGGGCACAGGGACCGGGTGGGTTGAGGGGCATCCACCCGACCGGGCGTACGCCATGTGGCTCTTGTGGTCGGCCGAGTCCAGGTTTCGGCCGTTCCAACAATTGGGAAACTCGAGTCGCAGCCGCAGCGGGTTGTTCGGGCATGACGCCGGCACGCCCGCTGTCCCTTGTACACCGTCACCGCAGTTCCAGTTCGTGATCCGGGTGGGCTGGGGGTTGGACGCCGTCGCCGTGGCGGACCCAGCGATCATCTGAAGTCCAGGCGGGAACGGGCGGATGGAGTCGATGTTTCGGATCCCTGAGGTGCGGTAGTAAGCAATGACGCGGTCGGGCGCGACACGACGGCCGTTGTTGAGCAGCGTCGGCGTCCAGTAGGCAGCGGTATCGCCTGGTCGTGAGCAAGTGGTGGGCTTGCCCGCCAGGCTGGCGTCGGTGCTGAATGCGTTGGTCGACCTGTTACCGAAGAAGTCATGCTGATGGGCGGCGCCAGACTGGCGCGGGAAAACGATCGGGTCATCGGAATTCGTATGTGAGGAACGACAAACAACCTGGAAAGAGCCGAAGCCTCCTGCTCCCGCAGCCGACTGGGTCGTCGTCCCCACCAACCCTGCAGCCATCACAGCGGCGGCCACAGCGGTGGCCAGGGCAGAGATGTACTTCCTCACCTGTTCTTCCCTTCGACGCTTGAGGGCCTCCTCGGCTGAGTGGCCCGCGTAACCCTCACAAGAGCGCAAAGTGGTGTCAAATTGACCGTGAGTGACAGTCGCTGCGCGCACCCGTCGCGAATGCCCCACGAGCGCCCAGTCGGCAGGGGCGCTGACGAAGTTTTGCGCTGGAAACTCAACCCGTCGGGCGTGACAACGTGTGGTACCCGGGCGCATGCTGTTCCGTATCAGCTGCTAACAGCCTGGAGGCGGTCATGCACCACGGACCCCTGCGCGCCGCCGTCCTGGGCTTGGTCGCGATGCTCATCATGGCTGCCCCGGCCTACGGCGCCGCAGTCGTCGGCACGCCCGGTGACGACGTGCTCACGGGCACAGAAGGCGCGGACCGCATAGATGCGCAGGCGGGCAATGATCTCCTGTCTGGACTAGGCGGCCCCGACCTGCTCTTTGGTGAGATCGGCGATGACAGCTTGGACGGTGGCGACGGTAACGACCGACTGGGCGGCGGGACTGGGGCCGATCTGCTCAAAGGTGGCTATGGCCAGGACCGGCTGAATGTCTCCGACGGCGACCGCGCGTACGGCGGCCCACAGCCAGACGAGGTGGTGGCCAAGAACGGCACGTTCGTCGTCCACGGCGGCTCGGGCCCCGATCGAATCGACGCCAGCGGGGGTGGCCAGCAGTCGCTGTTCGGGGACGGCGGAGATGACCGTATCGAGATCACGCAGCAGCAAGATCCGAACACTCGCTTGATCGGCGGGGCGGGCAACGACGAGGTGTACGCCTTCGACAACGTGGAGGACGGGGTAGCCAGAGTCGCCCTGCTCGCGGGTGGCACGGGGGACGACAGTGTTGCGGGTGAGGCGTCGGTGCTCAGCGGCGGAGAAGGCAACGACAGCCTGTTCACCTACGCCAACCGGTCAGGCTCGCCAAGAACTGTCTACTGCGGCGACGGCGTCGACTTGGTCACTTCCTTCGCGCGTGGCGACGTGTTCGACCAGGACTGCGAAACGGTGCAGGTGTTCCTCAACGTGGAGGACGGCGGCACCTTGGAGGGCACCCGTTACAACGACTTCGTCACCGGCGGATTCGGGGCTGAGACGATCAACACTCTGGCGGGCAACGACGAGGTCAATGCCGGAGTTGGCAGTGACACGGTCAACCTCGGTGCAGGAGACGACAAGTTCGAGAACTGGAACGCCCACCACCAGGAGGACAAGGACTCGGTCAGCTGCGGTGACGGGTACGACGAGGCGTATGTGTACCGAGTCGACATCGTGGCTGCCGACTGCGAGTTCGTTGACTACCGCGATTGAGCCGCCACGCATCGACGCCATGACGCAGTCGTACGCTGGCGGGCGTGTCAGAGACCAACGGCGACGAGGTCGACCGGCTGGTCGAAGCCTGGCACCGGGAGCGACCCGAGCTCGACGTACAGCCGCTCGAGGTGCTGAGCCGCGTCACCCGACTGGCCCGGCACTTGGACATAGCGCGGCGGGAGGCATTCGCAGGCCAAACTCTTGAGACGTGGGAGTTCGACGTACTGTCTGCGCTTCGTCGCTCCGGCGCTCCGTACCAGCTGTCGCCGGGCCGCTTGCTGCGCGAGACGCTGGTGACGTCGGGGACGATGACGAACCGCGTCGACCGGATGGCCGCTCGTGGCCTGGTGGAGCGGCTACCGGACCCCGATGACCGGCGCGGCGTCCTGGTCCGTCTGACCGACGCCGGGCGAGCGAGCGTGGACGCCGCGCTCGACCAGCTCCTGGCACGCGAACGTGTGCTGCTGGATGGGCTGTCGCCGGAGGACTCCGCGCGGCTGGCTGCTCTGTTGCGAGTGCTGACCACTCCGTTCGACACGCCGTGACGTA
>CADCUO010000160.1 GCA_902805915.1 uncultured Propionibacteriaceae bacterium
GCGGGGCTTCCACCGCTTCGTCCCCGGCACGCTGGATAGCCTCAGCTCCAGACGACGCCGCCCGTACCTCCCAGCCGCCGATGATCTCCAGCGCCATCTGCGCTACTTCACGAATCGAGTCGTCGTCGTCGACGACCAGCACCCGCCGGGTCATCTCGCCACACCGTAAGAGCGGGCTACGCTCAGGATGATGGTCCACCGCACGGGCTCTCCTCGCCTGGATGGGTGATATCGAATCAGCGAGATGATTGTGACGTAGCGCCGAGGGATACCGTGGAGCCTGCTGCCCAGCGTGACAGCATGGCCTTTTCATACAGCATTCAACCCCCGTGCCAACGCTCAAATTCTAGCCGAGCCCTAAAGCCGCGTACAGTGACCGGCCTCAGCGCTAATTGAATTGCGCCTGCATAACACCGCCCTGAAGCCAGGAAGGCATTTAAGGCACTAGTGAATGATACCTTTCCGGTATGAAGGGACTTCCAAGTCCCCAAGTACGGGGCGCTTGGAGATTCCGTTTGCTGTGCTTAGCGGCAACCGCCGCCGTGGCGGTGTTTGTGCTGCTCTTGGCGAGTGAATTGCCGAAGCAGCACCGGGTGCTCATCAGCGATGTCGGACTACTCGGCGGCGGAATGACTTTGGCGCTCAGTTGTGGGCATCGGTTCCTCAGCTTGAGTGGTCGTCGACGTCGAGCCTGGGGGTTCATTGCCCTTGCCGGCATGGTGGCGGCCGTCGGCAATCTCTGGGTCTTCGCCATGCACCTGACCGATAAATCGGTAGCAGCCATAGATCTAGCCAACTACGGCTTCTTTGCGGCGCTGCTGCTTGCGATGGCAGGCCTGGTCAGCTTCCCGTCCTCTCCGCGGCGCAGCACGGAGGTGGTGCGGATGTCGCTGGACGGTGTGGTGATCGGTGGATCTACTCTGGTGATGCTCGGCCTGAGTCTGTTCCCTGGCCTGCTCGCGCCGGGGAATCTCGGGGTCGGCAGTCAACTCCTGCCGCTCGTGCAGGCGGTTTTCGACGTGGTCCTGGCGACGCTGGCTGGACTGCTGCTGCTGCGGGTCAGCCGTGACGACCGTCCCGCGCTGGCCTTGGTGAGCGCCTGCTTCACGCTCTATGCCTTATCCGACATCGCTTTCGCCGCCATGAAGGCTGAGAATCCGACGTTTGGCTTCGGCACACCGATTGACGCTGGATGGTTTGCCGGATACGCCCTGGGCGCCCTCGCAGCCCGACATCGCGCCGCCTCGGTTGCTGATCATGCCGATTTGCCCGACGAGGGTTCGCCGGTCTTCGGCACCATCGTCATGTTCGGCGTCTTCTCCGCCGCGGTGCTGCTTTGGCTCTTCCGCGCTGAGGGCAACTTCAGCGCCCCGATCACCGTGGTGTGGTTGCTGGTCCTGCTGGCAGTCGCTACCCGCCAGGTTGTGTTGATCAAGGACAACGAACGCCTCCGACACGGGCTGGAGCTTCGTGTCAGCGAGCGCACAGTCGACCTGCAGCGGCTCACCCGACGCAGTGAGCTGTTGCTCAGTTCGGTGGCTGACGGCATCTACGGCGTGGACCGAGATGGGCTGATCACCTTCATCAACCCCGTCGCCGCCCAGATGCTGGGCTATCGACCCGAGCAGCTGATCTCCAAAGACCCGCACGCCGTATTCCATGCTGGACAAAGAAATGGCTCTCCCTATCCGCCCGACTCGTGCTACATCGCCGAGGCGATCCGGGAGGGACGAGTAAGCAACGCGGAGGAGGACACCTACATCAGGGCCGACGGCTCCGAGATCCCGGTCGAGGTGGCGGCCAGCCCACTGACCAGGGAGCACGCGGTCGAAGGCGCTGTCGTGGTCTTCCGTGACATCACCCAGCGGCGGGAGGTGGATCGGATGAAGAACGAGTTCGTGTCCATCGTCAGCCACGAGCTGCGAACCCCGCTGACTTCGATCAGAGGTTCGCTCGGTCTGTTGTCCGGTGGAGCGCTGGGTCAGCTGCCGCCCGAAGCCACTCGGTTGGTCAAGATCGCTTATGACAGCAGCCAGCGGCTCACCAAGTTGATCAACGACATCTTGGACATCGAGCGCATCCAGTCGGGCGGGCTACCGCTGGACATCACCGAACACGCTGCCCGGGAGTTGGTGGGGGCAGCAGTAACTCAGGTCCAGGTGCTTGCGAGGGAGGCCGGTGTCACGGTGGTCACCGACTCCGTCGGAGGGTGGGTGAACGCTGACGGCGACCGGGCGGTACAGACTCTTATCAACTTGTTGGGCAACGCGATCAAGTTCTCCACGGTCGGGTCCCACGTGATCGTCTCGGCGAAGCCCGCGGACGCCTTCGTCGAGTTCACCGTCACCGACCACGGGCGCGGGATCCCAGCCGACAAGCTGGAGGACGTCTTCAACCGGTTCGAGCAGATCGACTCCTCCGACGCACGGGAGAAGGGTGGCACCGGCCTCGGCTTAGCGATAAGCCGGGACCTGGTGGAGGGGCTGGGGGGCAAGATCTGGGCGGAGCAGAATCCTGGGGTCGGCACCACATTCCGGTTCATCCTGCCGCGGGCAGTGAAACCTGAGCAGCGTGTTGCGCGTCTTGACGCACCCTTGGTCCTGGTCTGTGACGGTGTAGATGGAGGGACCGAGGCGCTGTTACACACTCTTGGGCACCAGGGTTATCGCGCCATCAGCGTACGCATTCCTTGCGAGGCGTTGGACCTGGTCGCGGCCGAGCACCCTGCCGCGATCGTGATGGACTTAGCCGTGCTGAGCACCGCCGGCGCGGTCGTCGGGGCCATCACGCAATGGTCCGAGCTGCACGGGATCCCGGTGGTCGTCATCTCAGCGCAGAGCCGGAACGGGAAGCCGCAGCTGAGCTTCGAGCCGGCGGCCTGGCTCGTCAGGCCAGTAGCCGACGAACAGCTCACCAGCACGGTGGTAGCCGCGATCGCTGCCTCCTGCGTCGAGCCGCACGTCGACCGGCAACACCCGGTGGGCGTAACGAAGCCGGACCACACCGTAGTGCTCGAACGATGAATTACTGCCTAACCAGCTCAGGGACGAGAGGAACACATGGTGGCTCTGCTGAAAGGCAAAACCTTGCCCACACAGACCCCGAACGCTAGACAGATCGCAACCAACGGACACGTCGAGCACAACAGATACGACAATGCGCTCTCTATTCGGGTCAGCTCAGGGACCGGTTTCGGCCGGACCCGGCTGTCTGCTTTCGATGCAGCACTTCGCGCTGGCGGGGTCGCAGACTTCAACCTGATCCGGCTCAGCTCGGTGATTCCGCCGGGCAGCGAAGTGCGGGAGGTGACCCCCGGTAACCAGCTGCAGGGAGGTCACGGAGATGCGCTTTTCTGTGTCTATGCTGACGCCTACGCCAGCACGCCCGGGGAGCAGGCGTGGGCGGGGATAGCCTGGTCACAGCGGGACGATGGCTCTGGTGCCGGCTTGTTCGTCGAGCATCACGGCTCCACCGAGCTTCTGGTGCGTCATGATCTGGCCACAAGCCTGGCTGATCTGTCAGGTGGACGCGGGGGGCTCTATCACCCCGCCGGGTCCGTGGTGACCTCCGCTACCTGTGTCGACCATCCCGTTGCGGCCGTCGTGGTTGCTGCCTACCGATGCACCTCCTGGGAGCTGTGATGACTTCGAAGCAACTGCTGTCGCCGGAGGCGGACAGTGATGGCACCACGGTCACCATGGAGTCCACGATCAAGCCCGATCACGTTGCAGTGTTCTGGGAGCTGTACCTGAAAGCCTTCGGGCCGCTTCGGGTCCAGGCAGTCGCACGCCATGTCATGCACCTTCACGAGTTCATCGCGCAGATGGCAGACCCGCGAGTCTGGAAGTACGTCGCCTGGGACGGGGATGGTACGCCGGTCGGACTCACCACGTTGACCTGTCACCTGGAGACGGTGCCCTGGATCAGCCCCGAATACTTCCAGGCGAGGTTTCCCGAAGAGGCCGCGCGCGACGCCGTCTACTATCTGGGCTTCACCCTCGCAGATCCGGGTCGGCGCCAGTCTCGCCTGATGGCCGCCATGCTGGCCCCAGCCGTGGCGCGGGCGGTGGAGGCGAGAGCTGTGTGTGCGTACGACCTGTGTGCGTTCAACAACGAGTCGCTCCAACTGGACAAGCACATCGCGCTGAGCCTGCATCAGCTGGCCCAGGTCACCATTGCCAAGATCGACACCCAGCAGTACTACACAGCGGACTTCCGATGACAGGGCCGACTGACTCGTTGATCATGACCGGAGGTCATCCACGGACCGCGGTGATCATCGAAGATGATGAAGACATCCGCAACCTGCTCGAGGCCGTCCTGGGCCAGGCCGGTTTCACCTGTCGCCTCGCGGCCACCGGAACTGATGGTGTCGAAGCCGTCCGCGAACATCAGCCCATCTTGACGACCCTGGACGTCAGCCTTCCCGGCATTGACGGGTTCGAGGTGGCCCGACGGATCAGGGCCTTCTCCTCCACGTACATCATCATGTTATCCGCGCGGCTGGAGGAGATCGACACCCTGATGGGGCTCGACGCCGGCGCCGACGACTACCTGACCAAGCCATTCCGATCGCGTGAGCTTCGCGCGCGCGTAGAGGCGATGCTGCGACGCTACCCGGACTCTCTTCTCGATGCCTCCGATCCTTCTGGGCCGGCATTGTCCACTGGCTCGGCGCAGCCACCTGAGCCAGGGGCGGACGAGGTCGCGGACGACGGCTGGCTTGAGCACAACGGACTACGCATCCATCAGGACATGCGCCTGTCTGAGCTCGATGGTGTCCCGGTTGACCTGACCCGCAGTGAGTTCGAGCTGTTGCTGACCATTGTCCAAGGACGTCGGCGGGTGATCTCCAAGAACGCGTTGGCGCTCGAACTGCGAGGCGACGACGTCTCAGGTGGGTACGTGAGTGAGCCGGACCGACGTGCTGTGGAGGTGCATCTGGCCAACCTGCGACGCAAGCTCGGCGACTCCGTCAGCTCCCCGCGATTTGTCGAGACCGTGCGCGGGGTCGGCTATCGGCTGGCGATGCCTCAGTCCTCGAAGGTCTCAGGTCAGCCGCGGGCCGAGTAGCCCTCCTGGGCAAGGACCGACCGGATAGCCGCCGTCTCAGCGACCATGGTGCTCAGCAAGGACGGCAGCTTCGATAGGTCATCGCCTTCGACCGCGTTCCGCAAGGCCCGGGTGGCATCAGCGACCTCGCGAGCACCGATCATGACGCTGGTGGTCTCCAGGCTGAGCAGCCCGATGATGGCGCGTTCATGGTTCCCGTTCGCCAGGTTGTCCCGAATGCCTGTGAGCCGACCGTCCAGCAGCGACAGGTAGTCGCTGACGAAGCGGTAGACGATCTCGCCGTTGTGACCGACGTCCTCATACAACGGCATCAGACGGCGGCTTACCGGTCCAAAGCTGTGTGTCACGGCAGAATCTTCCTTGTCGCTTGACCGTTCGTCCGACGATTCGCTTGCACGCACCAGTCCGTGTCCCTCCGGTAGTAACCGGCATTGGTTGCCCGGGCCGTCGCGGAATGCGACGGCAGTTCTGAGGGCGACCACCTGCGACCCGTGGTCGATGCCTGAACTTCTGCATCCTCGCCACCGACTCCCCCGATTCGTATGCCAGTAAGGCTGCCCGTGTTTTCTCTACCCGAGGTCCCGGCCAGGCTTTGGTTGGCTCAGGATCGGCTCAAGATCTGCTCAGGGATGCCGACATCATTCGGTACGCTGCACGTCTGGTCAGCGGGCCGGGTCGGTTCCGCGGCGGCGGCCGATCGCGCTCATCAGGTGGTAGATGCTGATGGCGGCGATGCTGCCGAGCGCGATCCCGGTGAAGGTGAGGCCGCCTGCCGTGAGAGTGAAGTCGGCGATTCCGATGACCAGGGCGGTCGCGGCGGTGAACTGGTTGGTGGGGCGGGTGAAGTCCACCGAGTTGTCCAGCCAGATCTTGACCCCGATGATTCCGATCAGTCCGTAGAGCGCGGTGGTGACGCCACCAAGCACCCCCGCCGGGATGGTGTTGATCACTGCTCCCACCTTCGGGGACAGTCCCAGCGAGATGGCGGCGGCGCCTGCCACCCAGTAGGCGGCGGTGGAATAGACCTTGGTAGCGGCCATTACGCCGATGTTCTCCCCGTACGTGGTGGTGCCCGAGCCGCCTCCGAAGCCGGCCAGTACGGTCGCCGCACCGTCGGCGAAAAGCGCACGGCCAGTGAGCTGGTTCACCGACGGGTCGGTCAGCTGCGCGACACCCTTGATGTGGCCCACGTTCTCGGCGACCAGCACCAGCACCACCGGCAGAAACGCCGGCAGCACCCCCCATACCCGCGGGTCGCTGAGCGGGTTGGCCGGACCAGTGAAGTCAGGCAGGCCGAGCCAGGCCGCCTGTGATACCGCCGAGAAGTCAACCTGGCCAAACGCGACTGCCGCGAGATAGCCGACCACCACCCCGATGAAGATCGACAGCCGACCGAGAATGCCCTTGAAGAACACCGTGGTGACGATGACGGCCAACAGCGTGATGATCGCGGTCACCGGCGCCTCCGAGAAATTAGCCTTCGCCACTGGCGCCAAGTTGAGCCCGATCAGGGCGACGATCGAGCCGGCCACCACTGGAGGCATCAGGACGTCGATCCAACGGGCGCCGACAA
The DNA here is from genome assembly GCA_902805915.1 of uncultured Propionibacteriaceae bacterium. GTDB lineage: Bacteria > Actinomycetota > Actinomycetes > Propionibacteriales > Propionibacteriaceae > Microlunatus. The sequence goes on from CADCUO010000160.1 coordinate 6,647, forward strand.
GCTGCACGATGATCCCGACCGCGGCCAGCAAGATGCCTACCACCACGATGCCGAAGAGGGCGCTGCCCCGGCCTTGCGCGGCTGTGGCCGCCGTGATCGGCGCGATGAAGGCAAACGACGAGCCGAGATAGCTGGGCAGCCGGTTTCGGGTGATCACCAGGAACAACACGGTGCCGATACCGGAGAACAGCAACGTGGTGCTGGGCGGGAAGTCCGTCAGGATGGGCACCAGGAAGGTCGCGCCGAACATTGCGACCACGTGTTGCGACCCGATCCCGACGGTACGCGGCCAGCTCAGCCGTTCGCCTGGAGCGACCACCGCGCCGGCATCGATGTCCTTGCCGTCTCCGTGCAGGGTCCAAGGCAGCGGCATGAGGTCCTCGAGTTCGGTGGAGTCTGTGGCGAGCACGTCAGAGGGATCGCGGCGGGTCAGCAGATGCTACCGGGATACTCTTCCGACCATGCGTATCGCAGTCATCGGTGGAACCGGACATGTCGGCAGCTTTCTCGTTCCGCGGCTGGTGAGCGCCGGTCATGACGTGGTCAGCCTCAGCCGCGGACAGCGCAGACCTTACGTCGACGACCCGGCCTGGGACCGGGTGGAGGAGGTCAGCGCGGACCGGACCGCCGAGGACGCTGACGGCACCTTCGCCCAGAAGGTGGTCGACCTCGATGCCGAGGTGGTGATCGACCTGCTGTGCTTCACCGTCGACTCAGCAACGCAGCTGGTCGGCGCCCTCCGTGGCCGCGCCCAGCACCTGGTGCACTGCGGTTCCATCTGGATGTACGGCGACAGCCGCCGGGTGCCCATCACCGAAGAGAACGGCCCAGCTCCGTACGGGGACTACGGGGTGCAGAAGGCCGCCATCGCCCGGCTGCTTCAGGACGAGACCCGAAACGGCGGGCTGGTCACCACCTCGCTGCATCCAGGCCACATCTCCGGTCCCGGCTGGGCCCCCGTCAACGCGCTGGGCAACCTCGATCCCCGGGTGTGGCAGGCACTGGCCACCGGCACCGAGCTCCTGGTGCCGGGGCTAGGGGCGGAGCTGATGCATCACGTGCACGCCGATGATGTCGCCCAGGGTTTCCAGCTGGCGGTGGAGCATCGAGACGCAGCTTCCGGGGAGGCATTCAATGTGGTGGCACCGTCGGCGATGACCGTACGGGGTCTTGCTGAGGCGGGCGCAAGCTGGTTCCGTCAGGAGGCGAAGCTCCGGCACGTGTCGTGGGAGGAGTTCCGCGCCGGCACCAGCGCCGACTACGCCGACCAGAGCTGGAATCACCTCGCTCGAAGCCAGTACGCCTCCATCGACAAGGCGCGACGGCTGCTCGGCTACACCCCTGCGTACGAGCCCGACGCGGCCGTTCGGGAGGCAGTGGCTTGGCTGGTTAACTCAGGTGAGCTGACGGTCGACAACGCCATGGAGCATGGTCTCGATCCAGACCCTCGATAGTCGGATTGACCGCTCACCTGAAGTACGAGGGCACGTCCAGGACCCCACCGGCCTGGTCGAAGTCCGCGGCGACCGAGCGGCGGAGCTCGGCATCACTGAGATAGTCCAGTGCCACCGCCGCCAGAGCGAAGGCGCTGTCAAGCACCACCTGGTCAGCAGTCTCGGTCACCGCTGCGGCTGCGAACTCCCTGGTGTGCAGGGACTTCTCGGGGTCGGTGATCTTGACCATGGCGTGCAGTCCGGGCAGCCGGTAGGAGACGTTGCCAAAATCGGTGGAGCCGGCGAAGGTACCAGACACCACTCCTGCAGGCAGCATGTCGCGGCCGCGCCCGCCGTACCGGCTGTTCCACAGTTTCGCCAGCGGGCCGTTGGTGCGCAGCGGCAGGTAGGGCGGAGACTCGTCCCAGTGGAGCTCCACCGCGCAGCCCGTCATCAGCGCTGCACCCTCGGCGATGTCCGCGATCCGCTGGCTCAAGATCTTGAGGCTTTGGGGGTACTCACTGCGGACATAGAACAGCAGCTCCGCTCGCTCCGGGATCACGTTCGGCCGCTGTCCGCCGTCGGTCACCACGCAGTGCACCCGGTCGGTCGGTGGCATCTGCTGACGATGCAGACCCACCCCGGTATAGGTCAAGTTAACTGCGTCGAGTGCGTTGCGGCCCATGAACGGCTGCGCGGAGGCATGTGAGGGGATGCCGGTGAAGGTGGCGCGGAGCTGACGGCGGCCAAGGAAGACCGAGTCGGCGAGGTCGTAGGTGAAGGGGTGCACCATGATCGCCGCCCCGACGTCAGCGAAAGCGCCATCCAACGCCATCAGCTCTTTGCCGGACCCGCCCTCCTCCGCCGGGGTCCCCAGCCAGACCACCCGCCCACCCAGCTGGTCACCCAGGCTGGCCAGAGCCAGGAATGCGCCGAGGCCGGCGCTGGCGATGATGTTGTGCCCGCAGCCATGCCCGATGTCGGGCAGCGCGTCGTATTCGGACAAGATCGCGATCGTGGCCATCCCGGCCTCGGTCGACCCCACCTCGGCTCGCAGCGCGGTTGGGAGCCCATGCGCCCCCCGGGTTACTCCAATGCCGTGAGCCTCGACGAGATCGGCGAGCGCGGCGCTGGAGCGATGTTCCTCGAACGCCACCTCCGGATTGGCGGCGAGGTCGTGCGATGCGGCGACCAGCTCATCGCGCAGGCCATCGACGGCCTGCTCCACCATGGTCATCAACTCGGTGGGCGCGCCGTCCGCTGTGGAGGCCTCGGCATGGAGCAGCCGAGCGCGGACCTCGGTCTCAGCGCTCAGCTGTCGCAGGATGAAGGGGTCGACCGGCGTAGGTCCAGCTGCCATCAGGGCAGTCCTCACTCTCGGGATAGCGCGACCGACGCGATGCTACTAGCACCGGATGGTCGCGCCCCCGCCTCAGCCGCTGACCTGGGTCTCCGGGTCGTCCTGGACATCTCCGGCGAGCCCCGCCTCCGGCTCAGCCGCCTCTCCCGTCACAGCATCGGCGGACTCGCTCTCATCGGCAGCGGTCGACGTCCCGACGAGCTCCTCGACGGACCCGGCATCAGAGTTATCCGCAGCCGCGCCACCTGCGGGATCAGCGTCTTGGCTGCCTGCGTCGTCAGCAGGCGCGCTGCCTGCGTCGTCCGCAGCTGCGCTGGCTGGGGCAGCGCCAGCCGTACCGCCAGCTGCGGCCGTAGCGCTGCTCTTGCCTTTGCCCGGTTCGCTGTGCTCGTCCAGCACGTCGTCCAACGCCTCCCGAACCGCTTGGCGGGTGGCCAGTCGCACCGAGGCAGCACGCTGCAGCTCCTGGGTGTCCGCGTCGGCGAGGCGCTGTCTTTCCATCTCCTCGGCCTCGAGTGCCTGATCTCGGGCGAAACGTATCCGTTCCCAGATGTCCATGACCCACGTGTACCCCCCAGAGGAAGGCGCAAGCAGCAGGGGAGACACCTCGGCGGCCCAGCCGCGGCTACAACATCGGGGATTGGAAGACTGTCGCCATGGATCATTTCGAGCGAGCCGGATTGCGGTTCGACGTTCTCGACCCGATCGGACCAGCACCACAGACGGCGGTGCTGCTGCACGGGTTCCCGCAGCAGCCGTCGGCGTTCGATGCTGTGGTGCCCGGCCTGTGCCGCGAAGGCGTACGGACGCTGGTGCCCACTCAGCGCGGCTACACCGCAAGTGCCCGGCCGAGTTCTCGGCGGGCCTATCGAGCTGTCGAGACCGTCGCCGACCTCATCGCGCTCCTTGATGCCGCCGGCCTGGCCATGGCCCACATCGTCGGTCACGACTGGGGTGGGTTCCAGGCTTGGGCGCTTGCTGCCTGGCATCCGGACCGCGTTGCCTCACTGACGGTGCTGTCAACACCGCATCCGGGAGCCATGGCGGAATCCCTGCTGGTCAGCGACCAGGGCATGCGGTCGTCCTACATGGGCTTCTTCCAGCTGCCGGGCCTCCCCGAGGGTGCCCTGAGCCGGAGCCTGTCCAAGGCTCTGACGGACAGCAGGTTGCCGCCGGCGTACGTGACGGAGTACTGCACGGCGATGGCCGAGCCGGGAGCGCTGACCGGAGCCCTGAACTGGTACCGCGGCATCCCGTTCTCCTCCCGTCCGGTCGGGCGGATCACCGTACCGACCACCTATCTGTGGGGCCGTCACGACTTCGCCCTGGGGCGAGCAGCGGCTGAGCGCACGGAGAAGTACGTGCACGCACCGTATGAGTTCCGCGAGCTGGACAGCGGGCACTGGCTGCCCGAGGTTCAACCTGACGCCGTCATTGACGCGATCCTCGCTCGAGTCGCCGGTTGAGGTGAGCGGCTGTGCCTGTCGGAGCTGAGCCGAGGCCTTGTCGGGGCAGCAGAGCCGAGACCTTCCCAGAACGGCCCCCCGTACCGTAGGGTTCGTCGGCAGGCAGCTACTCGGGGGCGGTGCGTCTCGCGCGAGGTCGATCGAGCTCCGTGTCCGTGCAGAGAGTGAAGCTTCATGCGCAAACGTAGTGTCGCTCTGGTCTCCGCCCTTGTCGCCGCAGTCCTCGGCATGACGGCAACCCCAGCCCACGCTGCCTCTTCGTCCTACGTGGCGTTGGGCGACTCCTACTCCAGCGGTGTCGGTACCCGGAACTACTACCGCGATGGCACCGGCTGCAAGCGCTCACCGCAGACGTACGGCGTCATCATCGCGGCCCGCCACGGCTTGGACCTCACTCTGGCCGCGTGCACCGGCGCTGTCACCAGCGACGTGGTGACCAGCCAGGTGTCCTCACTACGCAGAGGAACGCGCTATGTCTCGATCACCATCGGCGGCAACGACATGGGATTCCGGTCGGTGCTGACCGAGTGCGGCAAGCCGAGGTGGATGAGCAACTGCTCCAGCGCCATCAACGGCGGGCTCGACACCCTCCGTACCAAGCTTCCCGGGCGGCTGACGACGGTGCTCGCCGCGGTCAGGTACCGCTCACCCCGCGCCACTGTGGTAGTGGCCGGATACCCGCACGTCTTCAACGGCGAGGACTGCAATGCCGCCACCTTCTTCTCCACAGCTGAGCAAGTCCGGTTCAACCGGGCCATCGATGAGCTCAACGCTCTGCTCCGGCGGAAGAGCAAGGCGGCCGGCATGATCTTCGTCAACCCGGTCACCCGCTTCGGCGGGCATGCGGTGTGCGACAGCCCGGAGTGGATGAACGGCTTCTCCAACCCGGTGAGCGACTCCTACCACCCCAACGTCCGCGGTTACCGCGCCTACGCCTCGTTGGTCGGCGAGGCCTTGATCGGCTCCTCAGCCCAGGTGTCGGCTGACTGAGAGAGCGCAGCCGCAGGGTATGGCGGGCGCCGCCGGGGCCGGAGGGCGGCGGAACCGGTTGAAGTGATCGGCGCAGCTGCACAGAGCCCGACTCAGCAGTGCAGCCGATAGAACCGGAAGAAGCTGAAGTCTTCGATGGGCAGCACCTCGACACTGCTGAAGCCGGCTCGAGTGGCGTAGTCATCGAGGACCGGCTGGCGCATCACCGTCCCAGTTCCGGCCGACGGGGCGGACGACAGCCCGTCGGGCAGACAGATGAACATGCTGTAGCCGTACATGATCTGGTCGACCTCGTCGCCCGGCGCGGAGAACTCCGGCGCGACCGCCTCGTCCATGATGATGACCAGACCATCGGGTCGAACGCTGCGGCGGATCGAGCCGAGCACCTCCACCGGCCGAGGCATGTCGTGCAGACACTCGAACGCGAACACCCCGTCGAACCGGTCCTCCTCCATGGTGTCGGCCGACGCCAGCCGGAACGTGACCCGGTCAGCGACGCCAGCCTCGGCAGCGGCCGCGCGCGCCATGTCGATCGACGGTGGATCTATGTCGTATCCGACCAGTTCAGCCCGCGGGTACGCAGTCGCCAAGGCAATCGTGGACCAGCCGGCACCGCACCCCACATCAGCGATCCGGACATTGGCGCGGCTCAGAATGCTGCGGACGCTGTCACAGCTGTCGAGTGCGGGTGCCAGCCGGGACTCGAACCATGGCCGGTTCAGCGCGGCCTGCGCCTCGCGCGCATCGGCGCCCAGCTCGCCCCAGCTGACTCCCCCACCCGTGCGGTAGGCGTTCAGCAGCTTCTCCAGGTGCGGCCCGACTGCTGCGACCAGTCGTGGCAGCGATCCGAGGAAGGCGAGGCTGTGTTCGTCGGTGAGTGCCTCTGCCGCACCGGGCGGCAGGGTGTATCTCCGGTCGGAAACTGTGCCGGCGTCGGCGACCAGGTTGCCGAAGCATGCCTGCATCTCCAACCACTCCCGGCAGTACCGCTGGTTGGTCACTGTCCGTGCGGCCAACTCGGCGGCCGTAGCGGGCCCATCCGCGGCCAGCGAGCGCAACCAGCCGAGCCGGTCCCCGGCGTACAAGCTGAGGGTCTCGAACGCACCTAGCGCCGCGGTGAATACCTTCTGCGAATAGTCGTCGGCGGTAAGGACCGCTGGTCTTGAGGTTGTGGTCATGTCGACTCCCTTTGTCGATACTGGATGGGAGCGACCGCGGCGACACCTGGCCGCGTAGTCGGCTCCTCATCAGTCAACTCCCGAGCTCGGAGTCGCGCAACCAACGTCACGCCGTCAACGTCACGCAAGCGGAGCGCTTCGAAGTCGTTGGGGTCACGGGCATCGGCGCTCGCCTCAGTCGCGTACGACTCTTGTCTCGATCCTGAAATCCTGTGCTCGCAGCCGCGCCGCGAGGTTCTCTCCCAGTGCTGTCATCGGGGTCAGAACGCCGGCCCGGTCGGGGAGGTCCTCGTCGTTGGCGAGGGCGAAGGCTGACTGGGCGAGCATCACGGCGGTCGCGGCGTAGCCGGGATCCTGGTCGGCCGCGATCCGGGTACGGTAGCGCGGGCCGCCCGGGGTCGCCGCCTCCACCTCGAGCAGAAATCGACCGCGACGCCTGGTTCGGACGCTGGGGCCGGCACCTGGGCTGGGCAGCACCGCGTCCAACAGCCAACGTGTTGGCGGCACCATCATCCCCGCCATCACCGCGGTCGACCCGGCCGCGATGACGGCCGCCTTGGCGGCTCCTGCTGGTCCGGTGCCGGTGTCAACCACCTCACGGTAATGGAACTGGGGCCCGTACGGCCGGCCGGCGATCTCGTTGCTGCGCAGCACGATCTGACGGTTGAAGCCGCCCATCACGAAGCGGGTCTGGTAGCCGCCGGTCCGCGGATCCCGTTCGATCAGCCGCCGGCGGGGTCGCCGGGTCCTCGGCTCGGCTGCCGGATCGCTGCCACCAGCGAGCGCCATCGGGTCGCGGGCCACAGCGCGGAGCGCCCGGTCGGTGCCGGCGTGCAGAATCTGGTGTCGGAGGGAGTCGATCGTGCCGCCACTGATGCCACCGCGGATGGCGCGGACATGGAGGACCGTGTCGGCCAGTTGACTGTGTCCGTCGGCGGCAGCCACTGCCGCGGTGAGGCCCACGCCGAGGTCAGAGGGAACGGAGTCGAAGCCGCAGGCGGGCACGATGCGAGCACCCGTTGCGCGAGCTACGTCGTGGCAGGCATCGATGGCGCGGCGGGCGAACAGGGTTTCGCCGGTCAGGTCGGCATAGTCGGTTCCGGCCGTGGCGCAGGCCTGCACCAGCGGCAACCCATACCGCAGATACGGCCCTACCGTGCTGACCACCACGCGAGTACGGCCCGCCAGCACCGTAGTAGCGGCGGAGTCAGTGACGTCCAGAGTGATCAACGGCCACTGCCGAGCCCGATCCGGCAGGTCGGCCTGCATCCTGGTCAGCCGCTCAGAGGAGCGAGCCGCCAGCCCGATCCGAGTGGTCGGGGGCGAGTGCAGCGCCAGGTGCTGAGCCGTCAGTCGGCCGACGAAACCGGTGGCGCCGACGAGGACGATGTCGAGCTCGCGGTCTGCGGTCAGGCTCATGGTGGAGCAGGCTACCGTCGTGGTTGCCGGACGGTTTGCTGCGGCTATCCCCACGGCACGCTCTCCCACTCAGGATCTTCCCACTGCAGGCTGTCCACCGCACAGGAGCGATACACCCATGACTGTCCGTCCGTCCCGACCGACCGCACCGCCGTGCTGACCGGCGCCGCCTCGCCCCGCGGGATCGGGAGGGCCACTGCGGACCGGCTGGCCGGCGACGGCTGGGCCATCGCGATCTTGGACCTCGATGCCGAGGCAGCACGCACCGCGGCAGCCGAGATCGGCGCCGCCCATGGAACTCGAGCGGTCGGCGTTGGCGTCGATGTGTCAGATCAGGGGTCGGTCGACGCCGCGGTCAACGAGGTGGAGGCTGCCCTTCCCCCGATCCTGGGACTGGCGAACCTAGCCGGTATCAGCTCCCCCACCGACTTCATGGCTGAGACTGTGGCCGGCTGGGACCGCGTCTTCGCGGTTTACATGCGTGGCACCTTCCTCGTCACGCAACGGGTCCTCGACGGCATGATCGAGCGTCGCCTCGGCCGGATCGTCAGCGTGTCGTCGATCTCGGCGCAGCGAGGCGGCGGTACCTACTCCAAAGTCGCCTACAGCGCCTCCAAGGCAGCCATCCTGGGATTCACCCGGGCGTTGGCGTGCGAGATGGGACCGCACAACATCACGGTCAACGCTGTCGCGCCGGGACCGATTGACACCGACATCATGGGTGGCACCCTGACGGAGGAACGCAAGGCACAGCTGTCAGTGGAGGTGCTGGTCCCACGGGTCGGGACACCAGCCGAGGTTGCTGCCCTGATCGCGTTCCTGCTGGGGCCGGACGCCGGCTACATCACCGCGGCGACGTACGACATCAACGGCGGACTGCGGGCCTCTTGATCATGTCGCTGCTGGAAGCCGACCTGCTCGCCAACTTCCCTGCTGAGGTTGAGATATCAGCCCAGACCGTTGCCGACTATGTGGCGGCGTCGCGCCGGATTCTGGTAGTCCTCGATGACGACCCGACCGGTACGCAGTCGGTGGCCGACGTGCCGGTACTGACCAGCTGGGAGGTGTCGGACTTTCACTGGGCCCTCGGCCAAGGTGCCCCGGCGGTGTACGTGCTCACCAACACCCGCAGCCTAGGCCCGGAGGACACGGCTCGGCGCAACCGGGCGGTCGTCACCAACGCCCTCGCTGCCGCGGGAGACGTCGAGCTCGGGTTCGTCAGCCGTAGCGACTCCACCCTTCGCGGTCACTATCCTCTGGAGCCGACGGTCATCGCGGACGTGCTCCGCGACGTGACCGGTGTCGAGATCGACGGTGTGGTGATTGTGCCGGCCTTCCCCGACGCGGGCCGTGTCACGATCGGCGGCACGCATTACCTGCGCGGCGCCGGTGGCACCCTCATTCCGGTGGCGGAGACGGAGTTCGCGCGAGACGCCACCTTCGGCTTCCACCACTCCGAGCTGGCAGCGTACGTGCAGGAGAAGTCGGCGGGTCGGGTCCAGGCCACGGACGTCATCATTGTGGACCTGAA
>CADCUO010000161.1 GCA_902805915.1 uncultured Propionibacteriaceae bacterium
ACTTCTGCTCGCCACTCCGTGCCCCAACTAGCCCCTGCGGAGGGCACGCGGGAGGGCACGGCGGCGCACGCGACTCAGGGGAGATCGGACTGGTGAGAACGGCACTTATGCCGGTGATCCTGTCAAGCATGTGCGGGATATGACGGTGGTCGGCAGGGCCCGGTAGGGCCCGGCCGACCGGTTCCTCAGGGTCAGCCGGTGGCGCGTGAGGCCGGGTTGTCGAGGAGCTTGCTGAACAGTTCGGCGCGGCTGTCTTGGCCCTTGGTGACGGCGTCGTCGTGTTGGGCTTGCAGGGTGGGGCGGAAGGCGATGGTGGTCTGGAAGAAGCCGCAGCCCTCGCAGATGGTCTCGAAGGCGCAGTCGAGCTTCGCGGGTCTGGTGCACCAGCCGTTGCCGAGCATGCGGCGGTGTTCCAGGCGCAGCTGGCGCATCGGCTCGCTCTCGGCCAGGTCGCTAGCGCGGCTCTTGGTGCCAGGCAGGTCGGGTTCGGCGTAGAGAGCGTCGACGCTGTCGCTGGCGGTGCGGTACTCGTCGGCGACGGTGTGGTTCGCGATCCGGGCGTAGATGAGCGTCATCCGCAGGGTCCGGTGGCCGAGCATCGCGCCGATCGCCTCGATCCGCATGCCCCGGTTGACGGCCTGCGTCGCGAAGGTGTGACGCAGTTGGTGAGGGTGGACGTGGCCGAGACCGGCGTCGTCGGCGACCCGCGCGACGATCCGGGCGACCATGCTGACCGACAGCCGCCTGCCCTGGCGGGTCAGGAGCCGGCCGGTGCCGTGGTCGTCATGCCGCCGGGACCAGGTGCTGAGCAGCTCGACCAGGTGCGGGTGCAGCGGGATGTAGCGGTCGTTGTGGAGCTTGCCGAGCGGGATCTTGAGCCAGTGCCCGTCGCGCATGCTCACGACCGCCCCGGCTTCCAGCCGGCAGAGCTCACCGGCCCGCATCCCGGTCCGCAGCAGCAGGTGGATCAACAGGCGGCGCAGCGGGTCGCTGTCGGCGCTCGCGGTCCGCAGCAGCGCCGCGGCCTGCGCGTCGTCGAGGAACTTCGGCAGCGGGTCGTCGACGATCGGCAGGTCGACGCTGAAGATCGGGGTCCGGGCCGGTGCGTCGGTCCAGTCCCACTCGATGATCCGGTCGAAGAACGTCCGCAGCGTCCCCAGGCGCTGCCGGACGGTGTTGCTGCTCGCCCGGCTCGCGGTCTTCGCGCCCGGCCGGGCGACGAGCCAGCGCTTGAAGTCCTCAACGACGGTCCGGTCGACCTGCGCGAAGCCCGAGACCAGGGGGTGCTGCTCGGCCAGGAACAGGCAGAACATCCGCAGCGTCTGGTCGGCGACCTTCACGCTGGCCGGGCTCAGGCTGACGTCGATCTGCGCGAGGTAGCGGCGGGCGGTCACCGCAAGCTGCGGCTGCCGCTGCGCGGTCGGTGCCCACGTGCGGTCCAGCTTCGACAGCCCGCCCGCTGGCGCGGTCGGCTGGACCGAGGTCTCGATCGCCAGGGCGCTCACCGGGCGACCGCGCTGTCGGCAGGCAACGTCAGCAGTGCGCTGCTGGCTGCGGCGTCGATGAGGTCGCTGGCCTGCAGGTACTCCTTGGCGAGCCAGTCGTTCGCCAGGTGCAGGTAGAGCCTGGTCGACTCGATGCTGCGGTGGCCGGCCTGGGCCTGGATCGCCTCCAGCGCCATGCCAGCCTCCCGCAGCCGGGTCAAGCAGGTGTGGCGGAGCTCGTGACACGACGCGTGCGCCAGGCCAGCGCGCTGCCGGGCGCCCAGCACGATCTGGTCGAGCCCGTCGGCGGTCAACGGCTGGCCCCGGCGTGGGCCCTTCAACACCAAGAACACAGCTGACGGGTCCGCCGCGCCGGGGGTGACGACGGGGCGCTCGGTCTCGAGGTAGCGGCCCAGGCTGCGGAAGAAGCGGGTCGAGACGGGGATCAGCCGTTGGTGGCCGCCCTTGCCCTCGTGGATGAACACCCGCCCCTCGCCGGGGCGCAGGTCCTCAAGGCGCAGACCGAGGACCTCGCAGCGGCGCAGCCCGCCGAGCAGCATCGCCTCGACCATCGCCCGGTCCCGCCAGCGGCGCAGCGCCCGCAACAGCGCGTCGACCTCAGCCGGGTCCAGGACCTGCGGCAGCGTTCGGGGCGTCCGGATCAGCGGGACACCATTGCGCCGGCCCTGCTGCCGGCGGGTCGCCAGCCCCCGCGGCACCGGGTTGCCTGGGACCTCGCCGAGCATCTCGAGCCACGCGAACAGGCCCGACACCGTCGACAACCGACGCTTGATCGTCCGGGACGACAGCCCGGCCTCACCGTCCGCGAGGCGCACGACTCGGCCGTCGCCCCGGGGCTGCCGCTGCTGGTGGATGAACGCCAGCACGTCAGCGACGCCGACCTCAGCCGGCTCTTTCGGCACGACAGCGAAGAACGCTCGAAGGTCTGACACAGCAGCCAGCACCGTGTTCGGCCGGCACCTCGCCGCCACGAACAACAGGTACCTGTCGAGCATCGGATGACCGAGCTCAGGCACCGCCTCGGACGGTTGACGAGCAGGCAGAACGCACGGGTCGAACGACATGGAAGCCGGTCCCTCTCAGCTGCAACGACCGTCCAGATGACGAGCCGAGGTGAGCGTGAGGATCACCGGCATATCTACACCTACCCGCGGCGGGCGACGACCGTGTAGTTCTCGGCGATGCCGTAGAAGGTGCTCGACTCGACGTCCAGGTCAGACGCGGCCAACTCCGTCATGAGGTCGTCATGGCGGTACGGCCAGAGGGACAACCGCTCGGCATGCGTGCGGATCGAGCCATCAGCCTCGAGGAGCGCCACAGCGATCTCCAGGTGGTGCTCGTCCTCCCACCGGTCCGCGATCTGCCAGTGGTAGATCAGCACGCCGTCGCGTCCGTCGCGGCGGATGACGTGGTCGCGCACGTCGATCCGAGTGCCGCCAGCACGGATCGACTCCCACGTCCGCGACGTGAGCACCAACCTCCCGCCCGGTCGCAGCAACCGGGACATCGCACCCAGCGCAGCCGTACGACCGGTGGTGCCGTCGGCATGTGCGAGGGCGTTGCCGAAGCAGAAGAGCATCTCGAAGCTGCCCGGCTCCAGGTGGTCCGGCAGGACCTCCCAGCGGGCCTCGAGCGTCCGGAGCTCAACACCGTGCTCGGCTGCGAGCTCCTGCGTCCGACGGACCATCGCCGCACTCGCGTCGGACGCCACGACGGTCAGACCCCGAGCCGCGAGCCCCACAGCGAGCTGCCCAGTGCCGCACGAGCAGTCCAGGACGTGTGCGTCGACGGGCAGGAGCCGCACGACGTCCTCGAACGCGTTCACGGACCCAGCGGGCGTCAACTTGCCGTCCGGCATCAGCCACTCGTAGACGCCTGACAGCGTCTCGTAACCCGTCACCCTGCTCGCCGTCCTGTCGGCACCGGTCCTCGTCGGAGCATCACGCACGGGTGCTCGATCGGCACGCGACTTCCCCCGGACGTCGCCGCCGCAGCAGGGCTCGGGACCGCGACGCCTGCCGTTGCCGGGTTCACTCCCACGGCGGCGTCGGGTCGAAGAAGCCGCCGTCGTAGGACCACCACCCCGTCTCGTGCGCCTCGCGCGTCGCGAGCGACTCGTCCAGGTGGACTGTCATGAGTCGCGCCAGTGCCTCCTGCGCTGGTACCTCC
>CADCUO010000162.1 GCA_902805915.1 uncultured Propionibacteriaceae bacterium
TGAACATGGACCCCACGCTGGTGCGACTGTTGGTGGTCGCGATAACCGTGTTCACCGGAGGCGTACCGCTGCTGTTCTACGACGTGGCGCTCTTCTTGATGTCGGAGGAGAGCCCTCGCCCGAGCGGTGAGATCTACCCGCCTGTGACACCCGCGGACGACTGGAGCCAGGGGTACCCGCCGGCAGCCAGCGGCTACCCGCAGGCCGCGCCGCCGCCGTACGCCGCGAGCCGACCCAATGTCCCGGCCGACCCGGTCTGGGGACCCGCTGGCGCCCCATGGGAGCAGCCCTACCCCGGCACGCCAGAGCCCGCGAAGCCGGCGACTCCCGACCCGGCGAACCCGGTCAGCCCTGATCCCAAGGCTGCGGACCCGAACTCCGACCGGCCTGGGGATACCCACCGCGGCTGACGAACCGGCAGGCGACGGCGCCCGGTTGCGTCCCGCGGAGAAGTCTGACGTAACGTCCCCGGGATGCAATGGTTACGGTCGCTACCGGAACCGGCCGGGCTGGTCGGTCTGGCGCGAGACGCCTATGGGCTGGATGTCAGGAGCTGCGCCCTCGTGCGCAGCTTCGTCAACGACGTCTACCTGGTTGACTCCGGAGAAGGTCGGTTCGCGCTGAAGATCTACCGTCACGGCCGGTGGTCGGTTGAGGAGGTTTGCTGGGAGCAGGACCTGCTTCGGTCGTCGGTGGCTGCCGGCTTGGCAGTGGCGGCTCCGGTGCCGCTGGTCGATGGTCGGCTCGCCGGTGAGGTGACGTACCCGGAGGGGCAGCGGCCGTACGCGCTGTCGGTGTGGGTCGAGGGCACTAAGCCTCAGCCGCCCTACACCGATGCGCTCTATCGGGATTTCGGTGAGCTGATTGCGGGCTTCCACGCGGTTGGAGACGGATTTTCCAGCTCCTATCCGCGGAGGTCGTTCGAGCTGGGACGCGACTTCGGCGACCCGTTGGCGGAGGTGCTGGATCGTCTCCACGGCCAGCCGGCTGAACGGCAGGTGGTCGCCGACCTCGGCGTCGAGGCGCGGCAGCATCTGGCCGACTTCGGCGCACAGGGTGCCGACTGGGGGGTGTGTCACGGCGACGTCACCTTGGACAACATCCACCTCACGGCGAGCGGTCCGGTTCTGCATGACTTTGATCTTGCCCGCCCGGGCTGGCGTCTCGGCGACTTCACCGGAGTGCGCGCGACGCCGCACTGGAAGGTTTTCGCCGCGGGCTACGCCCAGCGGCGCGAGCTGGATGCCGCCGACAGCGCTCTACCGTGGATGCAGGTCGTCGACCTGATCGCCAACCTTCGCTTCCACCTGGTGCAGAAGCCGATGATACTCGGCACCGAATCGCTGTCCGAAGGATGGGTTGACCGGGAGCTGGAGAGCCTTCGCACCCTCGCCGGCGAGCTGCTGGCCTGAGCCGCAGTGTGAGCAATCCGTTAACAGCTGGCGACGTCAGCTCCGTGCGGCCGAGACCACCAGGTCGACGAAGTATCGGTGCACTCTCAGGTCGCCCGTCATCTCGGGATGGAACGAGGTGACGAACCGGTCGCCCTGCCGTACGGCGACGATCTTCGGCCCCGCTCCCGGCACGTCCACCTGCCCCAGCACTGCCACGTCCGGCCCGGCCTGCTCCACCCAAGGGGCGCGGATGAACACAGCATGGAGCGGACCGTCATCGATCCCTGCGATGTCGACGTCGCCTTCGAAGGACTCCACCTGCCGGCCGAAGGCGTTGCGTCGTACGGTGATGTCGATCGAGCCGAACGTCTGCTGGTCCCGGGTACCGTCGAGCACCCGGTCGGCCAGCAGGATCATCCCCGCACATGACCCGTACGCCGGCAGCCCCTCCCGCAGCGCGGCCACCAGCGGCTCACGGACATCGAAGATCCGGGCCAGCTTGTCGATGGTGGTGGATTCCCCGCCAGGAACGACGATGCCGTCAAGCTGCTGCAGGTCCTCGGGCCGGCGAACCAGACGTACCTGGGCGCCGCACGCGGTCAGCGCGACGACGTGCTCGCGGGCATCCCCTTGCAGCGCCAGCACCCCGATGGTCGGCGATGTCACCAGCCGCGCTCGGCCAGCCGATGCGGCTCGGGGATCTCGTCGACGTTGATGCCGACCATGGCCTCACCGAGGCCGCGCGACACCTTGGCGATCACGTCGGGGTCGTCGTAGAAGGTGGTGGCCTTGACGATGGCTGCGGCCCGCTCCGCCGGGTTGCCCGACTTGAAGATCCCCGAGCCGACGAAGACGCCCTCGGCGCCCAGCTGCATCATCATCGCGGCGTCGGCCGGGGTGGCGATGCCACCGGCGGTGAACAGCACCACCGGAAGCTTCCCACGCTCAGCCACCTCCACCACCAAGTCATGCGGCGCCTGCAGGTCCTTAGCTGCGACGTACAGCTCGTCTGGGGACAGCGAGGTCAGCCGGCGGATCTCGCCGCCGATCTTGCGCATATGCATAGTGGCGTTCGAGACATCACCGGTGCCGGCCTCGCCCTTGGAGCGGATCATCGCCGCCCCCTCGGAGATCCGGCGCAGCGCCTCGCCCAGGTGCGTCGCGCCACAGACGAATGGCACGGTGAACTTCCACTTGTCGATGTGGTTGGCGTAGTCGGCCGGGGTCAGCACCTCCGACTCGTCGACGTAGTCGACGCCGAGAGACTGCAGCACCTGGGCCTCCACGAAGTGCCCGATCCGGGCCTTCGCCATCACCGGGATGGAGACCGCGCTGATGATGGAGTCGATCATGTCCGGGTCGCTCATCCGGGACACCCCGCCTTGCGCGCGGATGTCAGCGGGCACCCGCTCCAGCGCCATCACTGCGACGGCGCCGGCGTCCTCTGCAATCTTGGCCTGCTCGGCGGTGACCACGTCCATGATCACGCCGCCCTTGAGCATCTCGGCCATGCCGCGCTTGACTCGTGCGGTTCCCGTGCTTGCGGGCAGTGACGAGCCGGCTGGGGCAGTGGTGAACGTCTGGAGGGATGGGTCGGACATCAAGGGATCCTCTGTTGAGCATGGGTGGTGGACGAGCCGGCCCCATTCTACGGCGGATCCGGCAGGCACCCCACTCCGCTCACCAGCCGTCGCCTGCCACTTCCCGCCGTTGTCGCCCGCGGCTGGATCCCACGTTTCACTCCCACTCGATGGTGCCCGGGGGTTTGCTGGTGATGTCGACCACTACCCGGTTTATCTGGTCAACCTCGTTAGTGATCCGGGTGCTGATCCGCTCCAGCAGCTCGTACGGCAGCCGCCCCCAGTCCGCGGTCATCGCGTCCTCGCTGGTGACCGGACGGAGCACCACCGGGTGACCGTAGGTTCGACCGTCGCCCTGCACCCCCACCGAGCGGACGTCGGCCAGCAGCACGACCGGGAACTGCCAGATGTCGCGGTCCAGGCCGGCGGTGGTCAGCTCCTCGCGGGCGATGGCGTCGGCCTCCCGCAACACCGCCAGCCGCTCCCGCGTGACCTCTCCGATGATGCGGATGGCGAGCCCGGGCCCAGGGAACGGTTGCCGCCAGACGATCCCGGGCGGCAGTCCCAGCTGCTCCCCCACCGCCCGGACCTCGTCCTTGAACAGCGTGCGCAGCGGCTCGACCAGCTTGAACTGCAGGTCCTCAGGCAGCCCGCCCACGTTGTGGTGGCTCTTGATATTGGCAGCACCCTCACCGCCACCGGACTCAACCACGTCGGGGTAAAGCGTGCCTTGCACCAGCCACTCCACCTCGCCGGGGTGGTCGTCGAGCGCGGCTTCGGTGACTACTGCGCGCGCGGCGGTCTCGAAGGTACGGATGAACTCGCGGCCGATGATCTTGCGCTTCTCCTCCGGGTCGGTCACGCCGGCCAGCTGACCGAGGAACTGGTTGCTGGCGTCGACCACCTTGAGGTTGACCTCGGTCACCTCGACGTAGTCCTGTTCCACCTGCTCAGCCTCGCCCTTGCGCAGCAGCCCGTGGTCCACGAACACACAGGTCAGCTGGTCGCCGATGGCCCGCTGGACCAGTGCAGCCGCAACAGAGGAGTCGACCCCGCCGGACAACGCGCAGAGCACCTGTGCCTTGCCGACCTGGTCACGGATCCGCTCCACCTGCTCCTCGACGATGTTCACCATCGTCCAGGTCTGGCGGCAGCCGGCGATCTCGACCAGGAACTTCTCCAGCACCCGTTGACCGTGCTCGCTGTGCAGTACCTCCGGGTGCCACTGCACTCCGGCCAGTCGACGGTCAGTGTCCTCGAACGCTGCGACGGCAGCACGTGCCGAGGTGGCGTTGACCGCGAAGCCGGCCGGCGCGGTGACCACCTCGTCCCCGTGCGACATCCATGACCGCAAGGTCTCGGGCAGGCCAGCTAGCAGGGTGCCGTGATCGGTGATGGTGACCTCGGTCCGGCCGTACTCGCGCATCCCCGTCTTGGCCACCGAGCCGCCCAGCACCTGTGCCATGGCCATGAACCCGTAGCAGATCCCGAAGACCGGCGTGCCGCTCGTCAGCATCGCCGGGTTGAGCGCGGGCGCGCCGGGCTCGTAGACCGAGGACGGGCCGCCGGACAAGATGATGGCCTTGGGATTCCTCGCCATGATCTGCTCCACGCCCATGGTGTGGGGGACGACCTCGGAGTAGACCTTGGCCTCGCGCACCCGGCGTGCGATCAGCTGGGCGTACTGCGCGCCGAAGTCGACCACCAGCACCAGGTCGTGCTCGTGTGCGCTCATCTGTTGTTCGTGCCTCTCACCCCTGATGTCATCGGGGCTTGATTCTAGTGTGGTCGGTTACCAGCCGACGAACTGATGGCCTCGTGGTGGCGTACCACCTCGGCCACCACGAAGTTCAGGAACTTCTCGGCGAACTCGGGGTCGAGCTTCGCCTCGAGCGCAAGCGAGCGGAGCCGGGCGATCTGTTGGGCCTCCCTCGCCGGGTCCGCCGCGGGCAGGCCGTACTGCGCCTTGAGCTCGCCCACCTGCTGGGTGATCTTGAACCGCTCTGCCAGCAGATGCACCAGCGCAGCGTCCATGTTGTCGATGCTCATCCGCAGCCGGGACAGCTCCTGCATCACCTGGTCACTCACGCGTCCACCCTACGGTTTCGGTATGGACTCAGTTAATGGTGACCACCGTGCCTGAACCGTCGAGGTACTCCACGAAGCCGAGGTGATAGGCATCTGCGGCGATGCCGGACCACGAGGCCTTGACCGTGATTGGTGAGCCGGCCCTCGCCGTAGGCGAGGTGGGGGTGACCGCGAAACTCCCAGCGGTGTCGCCTGCCCTGACCGTAGCGCTGCGGTAGGTGAAGGAGGTGGAGTCCAAACCCGGTGCGTTCGCGAAGTTGTCTACCACGCCGACATAGGTGCCCGCCGCCGGTGCAGCCAGCAGCACCGACTCATCGGCAGCTGTGGAGGTAGACCTCGCTACCAACGTTGCTGACGCACCCTCCAACCGGAAGACGTAGAGGTCCAGGTCTGCCGCCGGAGACGCCGACTTCACGCTGAACTGCGCGGCCTTGGTGTTGGCGGCAATGGTGGTCTCGTACTCCGCCTGCGTGCCGACCGCCAGCGAGTCCGTCTCCGAAGTGCCCGCCGACAGTCCGTAGGGCCTGATCGGGAAGGACCCGTTGACACCGGGTACCACCTGGTACGTGACCGAGCCCGCGGCACCGCTGCCGGCGACAACTTCTGGAGCCGCCACCGCCCGCGGCGTGACAGCGATGGGGCTGCGGACTGAGGTGTTGGCGCCGAACCAGGTCAGGAACCCGGTAGCCGCCTCGTCGAAGGGTGCCGACCTCCTGGAGAAGCTGACCGTGAAGGTCTTGGTCTGCCCGGCAGCAGTGAAGTTCAATATCGACGGCGACACCCTGGTGGTGATCCCCGGTACAGACACCCGTGCGCGGTACAGACCGGGCTTCACGGCAGTGACCTTCCGGGTCACCGTCTGGCTCCCCAGCAGGTGCCCGATCGCGATCGAGGAAGCGTTGAAGTCACTTGGGTCCTTGGCCTTGAGGCCGGTTTCGGTGTCGAACCCCAGACCTTCTAGGTAGCGCAGCCAGTCCCTGTCGGAGGACCGGTAGACCAGCCCGGGGTTGAACATTCTGGTCGGGCGTACCTCGCCGGCGCCTTGGGAGAACGGATCGGTGTTGGCACCACCGCTCGCGGTCTTGGTGTTGCGGGCTGTCGTCATCAGCGCCGACTTGATCTTCATGGGCGACCACTTCGGATGCACGCCCTTGCCCAGGTATAGGGCGGCCAAACCTGCCACATGCGGTGCGGCCATCGAGGTACCCGAATAGAGATCGAAGTTCCGCGAGTTGTTGGACGGCGGAGCGACGGCCGCCAGGATGCTGACGCCCGGGGCGGTCAGGTCCGGCTTCAGCAGGTCGCCGTTGCTGGCGGTCGACGGTCCCCGCGAGGAGAACTCGGCAACTTGCGGGTACGGGGTCTTGACGCTAGTCAGGTTGCCCGGCTGGAGAGTGGCCGTCGCACCCGCCGTCGCAGCGTATGACTTGACCGCCAGGGACGCCGGAGGGTTGAGGTGCACAGTCGGCACGCTGTGGATATCACCGTCCAAGGTATTCGGGGTCAGGTTGACCAAGACCATCCCGACACCGCCGGCACGCTTCACCTCGGCCGACTTCGCAACTCGGTCCACGACGCCCCGGTCGCAAACCACGATCTTCCCCGACACCTTGGTCGGATCCAGAGTGTTAGGGCCGCACAGCGACGCGGCGGCTTCAGTAACAGCCGAGTTCTTCACGGCAGTTGCGGTCACCAGCGACTTCGGGCCGACAGCGCTGCGCACGGTCGTACTGATGCCGGCGTAGTTTTGGCCGTTGCCTAGAACGACCGTCCCCTCGTACGGCGCAATGGTGCTTGCTCCCACAGTGGTCACCCAGGGTGAGGTGTTGTCCAAGGTCGACGGATCGGGGCCGCGGTTACCGGCCGAAGCTGAGACGAAGATGCCAGCGGATGCCGCCGAGAGGAACGCCAGCTGGACCGGGTCGAAGTGCTCCGACTCCGGGCTGCCACCGATGGAGTAGTTCAGTACATCCACGCCGTCGCTGACCGCGGCGTCGATACCAGCCACGATGTCGGAGATGAGCCCGCCGCTCTGCTGCGGAGTCGCACCCTCCCACAGGACCTTGTAGGCGGCGATCTTGGCTGCCGGAGCTACGCCGGAGATCTTGCCGAACTGAATGCCGTCGACGCTCGCGGCCACCCCATTGTTTCCTGCAGCAGTCGAGGCGGTGTGTGAGCCGTGCCCGCTGCCATCTCGCGGTGAGAGGAAGTCGCGTCGGTCCTTCTCAGGCACCGTCGCCTCGAAACCTTCGGAGAAGTAACGAGCGGTGATCAGCTTGGCATTGCAGTCTGCTGCGGTGAACTGCTGGCCGGCCTCGCACGCGCCGCTGAAGGTAGTTCCGTCCGACTTCTTCATCGCGATTTTTGCACCCACCCGGTACGGCCGGAAGGGGTCGGAGCTGGTAGGCGGCGTCGTGCCCAGCGCAGGTCCGGCGAAGGATTTGCTCTCCGGCCAGATTCCTGAGTCGAGAACTCCGACTACGACGCCGCGACCAGACTTGGGCACGCCGCCGAGCGATCGCCACACCCCGCTTTTGCCCGACAGCCTGAGGTAGTCGACCGAGTTCTGGTCCGAGGTGGCCTTGCGCAGTGTGTCCTTCACCACCGACACCACGCCTGCGGTGCGCTGCAGGTCGCGAGCCTGCTTGGTCGTCAGGAAGGTCACGAAACCGTTGAAACTGACCGAGTAGTGACGGGTTGCCTCAGCGCCCACGCGGGCCGCAACCTGGTCCTGCTGCTCGGTCAGGTACTGCTGGTACCTCCGGGCGGGTGCGCTCCGCACATCGACCTTACGGCCGACCTCGGGCCGAGTAGCCTCTAGTCCATTGACATCACCGTCGTAGGTTGCGATCGGGTCCTTCGCCAGGGAGACGATGTAGCGCCCGGGCGCCGTCGTGGCCGCCAGTGAGTCGCCGGGGATGCTGGGGGCGGCCGCTGCTGTGGCCGTGAGGCTGGCAGTAAGGGCGAGGGAGACGGTAACCGCCAGTATGGCGACGCGGGGGGATGAAGAGGGGTGGGGCACGGAACCTCCAAGATGACCAGCCGACCGGGGGAATTCGGCGGACCCAGATAGTCCAGCGAAGTACGGTTGACGCTAGCAGCCGCCACAGACAGGCGTCGAGAGGACGACACGATGACTGAGCGCTCGTTATGAGGACGTTCGCCGTATTTCTGATGGTCTTGTCGATAACGGTGGCAGCCGGCTGCGGTCAGCGAGTCGGGACGCCAGCGAACCCGCCGACGGGCGGCACGGCCACTGAGTCGGCGAGGCCACCAGCGGCGAGCCCCACCACCACTGCACCCCGGCCAACCGCTTCTGGTGATGGCACCGACCTGACGATCGTGTTCAACGACGGCAGCGGCACGACCTCAACTTGGCGGCTGACCTGCGACCCGCCTGGGGGCAGCCATCCCCAGCCGGACGCCGCGTGTGCCGCCCTGCAGCGGAGCGCCAAGGCTGCGCTACCTGCCGTACCGAAGAACCGAGCCTGCGCTGAGGTGTACGGGGGGCCCCAGACGGCGATGGTGACCGGGACGTGGCGCGGTACACCGGTGAACAGCCGGTTCTCCCGGGTCAACGCCTGCGAGACCGCCAGGTGGAACGCTCTGTCGGGGTTGCTGCCCGGGGCCAACAGCTGAGAGAGGTCGGCCTGGAATGTCTCAGCCGACGACAACCTCGACGCGCTGGAACTCCTTGACCTCGCTGTAGCCAGTGGTGGCCATCGCCTTGCGCAGCGCACCGACGAGGTTCATGGTGCCGTCGGGCACCGTGGAGGGGCCGAGCAGGATCTGCTCCAGCGTCCCGACGGTGTCGAACTTGGCCCGCTCGCCACGAGGCAGGCTCTCGTGCCAGGCCTCCGGACCCCAGTGGTATCCACGTCCGGGCGCCTCCTCGGCCCTGGCCAGCGGGGAACCGACCATGACAGCATCCGCGCCGCAGGCGATGGCTTTGGCGATGTCGCCCGAGCGACCGACCGAACCGTCGGCGATGACGTGGACGTACCGTCCGCCGGACTCATCCAGATAGTCACGTCGCGCCGCGGCGACGTCTGAGACGGCTGAGGCCATCGGGACAGCGACGCCAAGAACCGCTCGAGTGGTGTACGCCGCTCCCCCGCCGAAGCCGACCAAGACGCCGGCGGCGCCGGTCCGCATCAGATGCAGGCCAGCCTGGTAGGTGGCGCAGCCACCGACGATGACCGGCACGTCCAGCTCGTAGATGAACTGCTTAAGATTCAGCGGTTCGGTCTCGGCTGAGACGTGCTCGGCCGAGACCGTGGTGCCACGGATCACGAAGAAGTCCACCCCGGCGTCCACCACAGCCTTGGCGTACGCCTGGGTGTTCGCCGGCGACAGCGCCCCGGCGGCCGGTACGCCTGCCTCGCGGATCTCGGCCATCCGCTTGCCGATCAGCTCCTCCTTGATGGGCTCGGCGTAGATCTGCTGCATCCGGCGAGTCGCTGTGTTGGAGTCCTCCACGGCTGCGATCTCATCCAGCAGCGGCTGAGGGTCGTCGTACCGGGTCCACAAGCCCTCGAGGTTGAGCACTCCGAGTCCGCCGAGCTGGCCGAGGCTGATGGCGGTCGCCGGCGACATCACCGAGTCCATCGGCGCCGCGATCAGCGGGAACTCGAATGTGGCGGCGTCGATCCGCCATGACAACGACACCTCGGAGTCGCCCCGGGTACGCCGAGACGGGACGATGGCGATGTCGTCGAAAGCGAACGCCTGCTCGGCGCGTTTGCTGCGGCCAATGTCGAACATGGTGCCCCCCTTGGGACAGGTTGGATGTCAGCCCGAGTAGTTCGGTGCTTCGACGGTCATCTGGATGTCGTGCGGGTGGGACTCACGAAGACCAGCAGAGGTGATCCGCACAAACGACCCGCGCTCCTGCAGGTCGGCAACGGTCGCTGCGCCGGTGTAGAACATAGACTGCCGCAGCCCACCGATCAGCTGGTACGCCACCGCGGCCAGCGGACCGCGGAAGGGGACCTGACCTTCGATGCCTTCCGCGATCAGCTGCGAGTCGGTGGTCACATCGCCTTGGAAGTAGCGGTCCTTGGAGTAGGAGGCTGAGCGGCCACGGGACGCCATCGCCCCGAGCGAACCCATCCCGCGGTAGGTCTTGAACTGCTTGCCGTTCAAGAACACCAGCTCTCCGGGGCTCTCCTCGCAGCCGGCCAGCAGGGAGCCGAGCATTACCGTGTCCGCGCCTGCGACCAGCGCCTTGGCGATGTCGCCGGAGTACTGCAGGCCGCCGTCACC
The DNA here is from genome assembly GCA_902805915.1 of uncultured Propionibacteriaceae bacterium. Lineage (GTDB taxonomy): Bacteria > Actinomycetota > Actinomycetes > Propionibacteriales > Propionibacteriaceae > Microlunatus. The sequence continues at coordinate 10,328 of CADCUO010000162.1, forward strand.
GATCACCGGCACACCTGCCGGCCGGCAGGCGCGGGATGCGTTGTGGATAGCGGTGACCTGCGGGACGCCGACACCTGCGACGACACGAGTGGTGCAGATGGAGCCTGGCCCGACACCTACCTTGACACCGTCGACGCCCGCTCCGACCAGCGCCTTGGCGCCCGCGTAGGTGGCCACGTTGCCGCCGACGATGTCAACGTCTGCAGCAGCCGTCTCCGCCTTGAGCCGCCGCACCATGTCAAGCACGCCTTGGGAGTGGCCATGGGCGGTATCCACAATCAGCATGTCGACACCCTCCTCGACCAGCGCCATAGCCCGCTTCCAGGCGTCGCCGAAGAAACCGACTGCGGCCGCCACCCGGAGCCGCCCCTGGTCATCCTTGGAGGCATGCGGGTACTGGTCCGACTTCACGAAGTCCTTGAGGGTGATCAGGCCTTTCAACCGCCCCTGCCCGTCGACCAGCGGCAGCTTCTCGATCTTGTGCTGTGCCAGTAGCCGCATGGCGTCCTCGCCGCTGATGCCGACCGAGCCGGTGACCAGTGGCATCTTCGTCATCACATCGCCGACCAAACGGCTGGGGTCAGTCTCGAACCGCATATCCCGGTTGGTGACGATGCCTAGCAGCCGCATGTCGCGATCCACCACAGGGACACCGGAGATCCGGTAACGACCGCACATTGCATCCGCCTCACCGATGGTGGCATCGGGAGAGATGGTGATCGGCTCGGCGACCATGCCAGCCTCGGAGCGCTTGACCACGTCGACCTGATGGGCCTGGTCTTCGATGGAGAGATTGCGATGGATAACCCCGAGGCCGCCCTGCCGCGCGATCGCCACGGCCATCCGCGCCTCCGTGACAGTGTCCATGGGGGAGGAGACCAGCGGGATCTTCACCGAGATCCGCTTGGAGACCCGCGACGTGGTATCGACCTCTGAGGGAATGATGTCGCTCTCCGAAGGCTGGAGCAGCACGTCGTCGAAGGTAAGACCCAGCGTTGCGAAGGGCTCTGGTACACCGGCGGGGGTGAGGTCGATCGGAGACTGTGACACGGGAGGCCTTTCGCGCAAACTTCGGAAGTGACCATGCTAGTCGCGCTGCCGCTGGACCGTTATCCGATCTCGGACCGTACCCAGCCGGCCCAGGAACGTGCCCAATGCTCATCGACGCAACGCTCACCCACGCCAATGCTCACCGACGTTGGTCAGACCGCGGCGGCGAGGCGACCTCCGCTGAACAGCTGCTGGTGCTCCTCTGACTCCTCCATCAGCTGACGGAGCTTGGCGACGGCCCGGTGGTGGGTCACCCGGACGGCACCCGGAGTCATGCCAAGCTGGTCCGCCACGTGGTCAGCGCTGACCCCCCGGGCGCGAAGCAGCAGGACGTCCCGCATCTTGCTCGGCAGCCTGTCGATCAGCTGGTGGGCGGCCCGGACGTTGGCTGAGATCATCACCCGCTCTTCGGGGCCGGGCGACGGCTCGGTCTGCTCGGGGAACTCCTCGACCAGCACGGCGGAGCGGGAGTAGCCGCGCATGGCATCAGCGACCTTGTTGGAGGCGATTGCGTACACCAAGGCCGTAAATGGGAGCCCTTCGTCGCGATATTTGGGAACTATCTTGCATACGGCGATACAGGTCTCCTGAACCACATCATCGGCGGCCTCCACACCACCGGGATAGCGCCCCAGCCGCGAGCGACAATAGTTGAACATTGCCGGACGTAGTTGGGAGATCAGGTCTTCGATGGCATTTGGCTCGTCCGCCTGCGCTGCAGCCACGAGGTCGTGGATGATGCGCAGGTAACTGGAATCAGTCGTCACCTGCCCCCCCAATCGATCCCCGAGATGATGAGTGGAACTGTTGGCTCTACTGTTACAGATCATTTGCTGTCCGCAAAGAGTAAAGCGGCGATATCAGTTGATCCGGTGATAAGCATCTCACACGGGTAACGTCGGCTGCCTACCAGTCACTCGTGCCGCTCACCCCGTACCGGTCAA
>CADCUO010000163.1 GCA_902805915.1 uncultured Propionibacteriaceae bacterium
CAGATGATGGCGCCGAGAAAGGCCAGCAGGGTCGCCGCGAAAAGCGGAGTGAAGACGCGGGTCAGCACCGGCGCCATGTTCTCGATGACACTCTGCTTGGCCTCCACCAGCCATGCCGACACGATGACGGCGGCCATGGCGCCGCAGGGCAGCAGCCACGACTGGATGAATCCCTCGGCGTCCAGGCCAATGGCGTCGAAGGTGCCGACGGTGAAGGCCGTGAGCACGCCGCCGCCCAGTGCAATGAGCGCGAAGTAGATCAGCCACTCCCCGGTGAACCGGATGAAGTCCATCCGGCGCCGGTCTGAACGCCAGTCACCGCCCACGTAGGCGACGCCGACGACCAGCCACAGCGCGATCGGCAGGTGGATCGCGCTGAGCACGATGGTCTGGGACTCATTGGCCAGCGGGTACGCGTTCGCGGCCACCGCGCCGAGGACGAACAGCGACGCGAGCACCGCGATGACGCGAGGACCGACCCGGCGCTGCCAAGCGAAGTACGCCGCCAGCGGCGGCAGCGCGAAGAGGCTGAGGTTGCTCGCGTAGAAGCCGCCATCGTCTCCAGACATGTCCAGCCCGAACAAGCTTGGCACCTTGATCGCGAGCGCCGCGGCGCCCGCACAGAGCACCATGACAGGCAGCTCGCGGCGGGAACGGGCGGCGGCGGGCAGGTCCGGCTCCCCGGGCAGCACGAGCTGCTTCCATAGCCGCTCGGAATGCTCGCGAGCGAACTCCCGCGACAACTCGTCGAGGTCGCCCATCCGCTTCACAGCGATAAGGAACGCTTCGTCGGCCCGCAGGCCGGCATCGGTCAGCTCGGCGATCCGGCTGCGTAGATGGTCTTCCAGCTCCTCGGCGTCGGTGTGGTGCAGCTCCCGGCGGCGGTGCACGTACGCCCGCCACTCGGTGATCTGGCCTTCCAGCTCCGAATCGCTCTCGACGGTCATTGTCCCGCCTCCCATGCGGGTGCGGTGATCGGCTTGATGGACAGCGTTGTGCTCCAGACCCCCCGGAGTGCGTCAACAACCGCGGCCCATTGCCGGTGTTGCTCGGCCAGCTCGGCTCGGCCCTGGTCGGTGATGCGGTAGTACTTCCGGCGACGTCCCCCGGGCGGAACCTCCCAGGCCGAATCGACGTAACCAAGCCGCTCCAAGCGGTGCAGCAGCGGATAGAGCAAGCCGTCGGTCCACTCCAGCTGCCCGCCCGACAGTTCGTTCACCTGCTTCAGGATCGCGTAGCCGTAGCTTTCACCGTCCGCGAGGATGCCCAGCACGAGCGGTGTCGCCGACGCCGCAACGAGGTCTTTGGTAATACGCACCTAACCGCCTAACCCTAGGGATGCAATGCATAGTAGTTCTAGGTATAGCGGTCGCGCAATACCAACCGCCATCAACGCGGCGGGCCACGTCCATTGGTGGCTTTCTGCGAGCCCGTACATTTGCAGCCATGCATCCCTGGACCGCAGCAGACATCCCGCCGCAGACCGGTCGAACGGTGATCATCACCGGAGCGGGCAGCGGCCTGGGCCGGGCCACAAGCAAGGTGTTGGCAGGCTCGGGAGCCCGGGTCGTCATGGCGGTTCGCAATGTCACGCGGGGCCGAGATGTCGCCAGGTCCGTGGGCGGGGAGGTCGAGGTACGCCACCTTGACCTGGCGGACCTCGGCTCCGTGCGGGAGTTCGCGGCCGTCTGGGACGGTCCCTTCGATGTGCTCATCAACAACGCTGGCGTCATGGCGGTGCCTGACCGACGCGAGACTGGCGACGGTTTCGAGCTTCAGTTCGGCACGAATCATCTGGGTCATTTCGCGTTGACCAACCTGTTGGCTCCGCACCTCACCGACCGGGTGGTGACGGTCTCGTCCGGGGGTCATCGCATGGGCAGTATCGTCTTGGACGACCTTGACTGGCGCCGGCGGAAGTATCGCCCCTGGCGGGCGTACGGGCAGTCGAAGCTGGCCAATCTGCTGTTCACCTTGGAGCTGCAGCGGCGGTTCGAGGGTAACTCGAGCCATCGGAAAGCGCTGGCGGCTCACCCCGGATTGGCGCTCACGAACCTCTACCGGCCGCGCAACCTGGTCATTAAGCGGGTGGGTTCGGCCGGCATGAGACTCGTCGCGCAAACCGAGGACGCAGGAGCCTTGCCCATCGTGTTCGCGGCGACCCAGGACCTTCCCGGCGCCAGCTATGTCGGTCCGGACGGACCTGGTGAGATGCGCGGAGCTCCTACTCTGGTGGGCCGCTCGGCAGCGGCTAGCGACACCCAGTTGGCGAGGGAGTTGTGGAGTGCGTCAGAACGGCTCACCGGGGTCCATTTCCCGCTGTGACCGGTCCCCGGCCCTCCTGATACGGATGGGGGCATACCGTGTCCGAACGACAGGATTGAAGCAAGAGGGTTCGAGCAGAAGGACAGTGGCATCCGTGATCGCGATCGACGTCTCCGAGGACGACCGCGCTGTCGGGCGCCTGACCGGCGGCCAGCTGCGGGCTGCCGTGGATGCGTTGCGCAGCGACGGGTTCGTCGTACTGAACGACGTTGTCGACCCCGCCCACCTGAACATCCTGCACGAGCGGATGATCGCTGACCTCGACGCTCTCAAGGCGCGACCGGACGCACCGTACAACTGGAATGCGGGCAACCTGCAGCAAGATCCGCCACCGTTCCCGCCGTATCTCTTCGGCGACGTCCTGCTCAACCCGTTTGTCATCTCGGTCACCTCGGCGATGCTCGGTCTGAGGATCAAGAACGTCATGTACGGCGGCAACACCGCCCTGCCCAGCGACCAACGCCAGCCGGTCCATGCCGACGTCGGTCACCTGTGGCCGCTTGACGTGCTGGAGGCTCCTCATCCTGCCGCCCAGCTGGTGGTGAACGTGCTCACCGTCGACGTCTCGCCGGAAAACGGCGCCACCGAGATCTGGCCGGGTACCCACCGGGAGCTGGGCGTCGGGGTTGGTGACGACATCAAGATCTCACCCGCCGCACTCGAGGCCCGCCGCGCGATCTGCCCACCGATCCAGCCGACCTTCCGCCGGGGCAGCATGCTCATCCGTGACGTCCGGCTCTGGCACGCCGGGATGCCGAATCGCACAACGGCGCCGCGGCCGATGATCGCGATGATCCACACCAGCCAGTGGCTGGAGACCGGTACCCCGCTGGTCTTTCCAACCGGGACCGAGGCGTTCTTCGACCACCCGACTCTGACCACCGCGGCCAGGTTCACCGACGACCCGATCGACTATGTGGGCGCCCCGCAGGGCTTCGAGTACGAAGCCGAGCCAGCCTAGTCCCAGCGCAGCGACGAACCAGGCAGTGGGTTGCCGGGCGTACTTGCGCTTTGGAATCGTCGCTTCGATGGTTATGGACCGCTGGATATGATCCAATCGATAGTCAGCCAACGAGGCCTCGACACCTAAGCACGTCGCTGATCGGTCACCAGGCGCCAGTGGATCCAGACCGCAGGTTGAATGCGGACATGGAGCCAAGCCTGAATCGCCGGTCGGTCTGACGTCGGCTGGAAGGGCAAGTGGTGTATCAGGTCGAGAACGCAGCGAAGGTCTACAAGGAGCACCGGAAGGCGGGGCGTACCGACCGGCGCTGGGTGAATCGGACTGTCCTCGCGCTGGGCATGACGAGCCTCTTCACCGACGTCTCCGCCGAGATGATCACCGCCGTGCTGCCCCTGTATCTGGTTTTCGGCCTCCACCTCTCGCCCTTGGTCTTTGGCGTTGTCGACGGTGTCTACACCGGCGCCACCGCGTTGGTACGCCTGCTAGGCGGCTACTGGGCTGACCGGGCCCGCCGGCACAAGGAGGTCGCCGTCGTCGGCTACGGCCTGTCCACACTGACGCGGCTGGGGATGCTGCTGGTCGGGAATGTGTGGGCGGCGCTCGCGGCGCTGATGCTGGTTGACCGCCTCGGGAAGGGCATCAGAACCGCCCCTCGTGATGCGATGATCTCGCTCGCTACACCGCGGACCCAGTGGGGTGCGGCATTCGGTGTGCACCGCTCCCTCGACATGGCGGGCGCGATGGCGGGACCGGTGCTGACCTTCGCGGTGCTGGCTGTGGCACCAGGCGCCTACGACGCTGTGTTCGTGGTCAGCTTCTGCGCCGGCCTGATAGGTCTCGGGTTCATTGTGCTGTACGTGCCGCGGCCACCCCAGCAGCCGAGCGTGGGCACCGGCCAGGCCGTGTCGCTGCGCGCCGCGTTTGGACTGGTGCGGAAGCCAGGGGTGACAGGTCTGCTTGTGGCCGCCACGCTGCTCGCGCTTACTACTCTCGGGGATGCGTTCATCTATCTCACCTTGCAGGACCGGCTGAAGTTCAATGTTGGGCTGTTTCCGCTGCTCTATGTGGCGACCGCACTGATCTTCATGCTGCTTGCGGTGCCGGTCGGCCGCCTCGCGGACCGCGTCGGCCGCGGCCGTGTCTTCGTCGGTGGCTATGTGGCGCTGCTTGGTGTGTACGGGGTGTTGTTGCTCTCCGGCACGACACTGTCTGCCATCGCCGCGCTAGTGCTCCTCGGCGGCTACTACGCCGCCACCGACGGTGTCTTGATGGCGTTGGTCGGCGAGTCGCTGCCTGACGAGCTCCGGGGCAGCGGAATGGCTCTCATCACCACGGCAACGAGTCTGGCCAGGCTGGCCTCATCTGTGCTGTTCGGCCTGCTCTGGACGGTGGTGGACGTGCAGACTGCACTGACTGTGTTCGCGGCTGGTCTGCTGGTGGCCATGATCATCGCGACGGTGCTGCTTCGTCGCCGGGCGGAGGTGCGCGATGTCGACGTCGTCGGCTGAAGTTACACCCGCCGCCGAGCCCACACCGCCGCGCCGCCCGCGGATGCGTACCTGGGGCTTCGCCATCCTCGTGCTGCTGCTGGTGGCAACGGCTACCGGTTACGTCGGGTGGGCCAGAGCCCGGGACAAGGCTGAAACGGGGAGCGGCGGTGCCGTCATCACCTCGGGCGCGCCCGCCGTGCTGTTCCAGAACCTTGCCCGTACCGGAAGTGGGCGAGTGGCGGTGGCGCCCCTTGGCGAGATTGATGACACCCGTCGTCTCGCCGGCCTCAACTGTGACCGGGTGCACTTCGGCGCGGGCCGTGGGCTCTGCCTGACCGCTGGGTCCCAGTTCCCACCAAGGCCGCAGGCGATGATCTTCGGCTCAGACTTCCAAGTGAACAAGAAGATCCGGCTCGATGGCCTCCCCAGTCGGGCGCGGGTTTCCGGCGACGGCCGGTACGGCGCGACCACATCCTTCGTCACCGGACATTCCTATAGCGACAACAACTTCTCCACCAGCACCCTCGTGATCGACATGGCCCGGGGAACGACTGTGGCGAACCTGGAGAAGTTCACGATCATCCGGAACGGTCGCCCGTACACCGCTCGAGACGCCAACTTCTGGGGCGTCACTTTCGCGGCCGACAGCAATCGTTTCTATGCCACCTTGGCAACGGGCGGCCGAACCTACCTGGTCGAGGGCGACATCGCGGCCCGCCGGGTGGTTGTCGGACGTGAGAACGTCGAGTGTCCGTCTCTGTCTCCTGACGGCACCCGGATCGGGTTCAAGAAGCGCGTCGATCAGGGCAGCGCCTCTCCCCGATGGCGCTTCCACGTGCTCGACCTTGCCTCAGGGCAGGAGACCCCGCTGGCCGAGACCCGAAGCATCGACGACCAGCTCGAGTGGCTCGACAACGACACGCTCCTGTACGGCAGCTTCGATACGTCGAACGCGGTGATGTCCGTGCCAGCCGACGGCACCGGCGAACCTCGCCGTCTCATCAGCCAGGCAGCCTCTCCTGCGGTGCTGCGTACGCCGCAGTCGAATCCGTCCCCATCGGGACTGGTCCCGGGCCCGCATCTCGGTCGGGCCAACCTGGGGGTCGCCATCACCGCGCCGGCAGCGGTCGTCCCGGGCGAGTCAGTGGTGCAGACGATCACCGTGACGAATCACGGGCCTGACGCCGCCACGAACGTCTTCGTGGAGGATCAGCTGAGTGGTCCTGGACGCATCGCCTCTGCTGAGGCGATCCCTTCGACCGGCGGCAGCTACGGCTGCGCCGTGATCGGTGAGGAGAATCGGGCACGCTGTGACGTGGCGGAACTCCCGGCGGGTGTGGTGTGGACGATCACCATCACAGTCACCGCGACCGGTCCCGGTTCCCTGGACGGAAAAGCGTCCGTGATCGCGGCCGAGCCCGACCCGCAACGCGACGACGACTTCGCCGTGGCCCGTACGACCTCGCGTTGATCTGATCTTCGTCCTTGTGACATGTCACATGATCTGTCGATTCTGTGTCATGCGGGCCAATTCCTTGATCGAGCGGCTCTCCGCGCCCCTGTCACGGTCCAGCACTGTGCGGGGAGTGTACGAGGGCCGCTCGTGGCGTCGACTCGGATCGGTCGGGAGGCTGGACCCAGATCAGGAGGCTGTCGCCGGATCATCCTCCGGCACCTAGCAGGCAGCCACACATCCAACCACGAGGAGATCCCCATGAGAGCACGGCAACCCCGACGCCCCTTGCTGGTGGCCAGCGTCACCGCCACGGTCATCGCCAGCCTGGCGGCCAGCTCTACCGGACCGGCGGCAGCATCAGCCTCTCCTACCTTGGAACGCGTGAACGTGTCGTCGTCGGAGCAGCAGACCCAGGGCACAGCATCCAGCTCGGTCAAGATGTCGGCTGAAGGCCGCTACGTCGCCTTCGACACCACTGCCGACGATCTCGTCAGGGGTGACACCAACGGCGACCAGGACGTCTTCGTTCGCGACCGTGCCAAAGGCACCACGATCCGCGCCTCGGTAAGCAGTTCCGGGGTTCAGGGCAACGCTGTGAGTCTCGTAGGGGCTATCTCGGCGAACGGCCGCTACGTCGCTTTCACTTCGGCGGCGTCGAACCTCGTCCGCGGCGACACCAACAAATACGCCGACGTGTTCGTCCGTGACCTCAAGAACAGCACGACCCGCCGGGTATCGGTCAGTACCAGCGGCCGGCAGGGCAAGGGCTACAGCGGAGCACCGTCGATCTCCGCCGACGGCCGCTATGTGGCCTTCACCTCTGCCGCGGCCAACCTGACCCCCAGGGATCGCAACGGCGAACAGGACATATTCGTCCGTGACCTGCGCCGCCACACCACCACCAGGGTGTCCATCCCCGACCGCGGCCGGCAGTTCAACGGATCCAGCGCGTGGGGAGTCGTCTCCGATGACGGCCGCTACGTGGCCTTCGTCGCCAATCCCAACCATCCCGACAACTTCGACGTCTTCCTCCGCGACCGCCAAGCCAAGGCAACGCTCTGGGTATCACGGGCTCTCGGCGGAAAACTGCCCAACGGCCCTACTGCGGGCCAGATCGCGATATCCGGCAACGGTCGCTACGTCGGGTTCACCTCAGAGGCGACCAACATCGTCAGGCACGACACGAACGGGGAGTCCGACGCCTTCGTATTCGACGCCCGTACCGGTAGGACTCGCCGGGTCAGCGTGGGCATCGGTGGAGCGCAGAGCAACGGCTTCAGTGACCAAGTGTCACTGTCAAGGACGGGTCGCTACGTCGGCTTCGCCTCCGAAGCCAGCAACCTAGTGGCTGGGGACACCAACCGCGCCGGAGACGCCTTTGTCCGTGACCTTCAGACCGGTACCACCCGGCGGATCTCCGTGTCGGGAGGGCAGCAGGGCAACTACACCAGCGGCCCCAGGTATGCCCCTGAAGTAGCCCTATCGGCCGACGGGCAGCACGCCGCCTTTGTCTCCGAGGCCGACAACTTCGTAGTCAACGACACCAATGACGCCACAGACGTCTTCGCCTGGGACGCTCGGAAGCCCAGCTGAGCGGCTGGTGCTCTCCGGGCCACCACCCACCCGCCTCAAGCCGATGTGAGGACGCACGGCGAGGAGACCTGGCGGCTCCGGCCGCCAGGTCTTCTCTCGTGTCGTGACTTGGGGCGCCTGTGGTCGTTCTGCCGGTGAATGGCACCATGAGCGTCAGTGGAGATCCACGGTGACCCAATATCCGCGATGAAAGAAGGCGATATGACAAGCAAGCGCAAAGATGTCGGTCTGCTCCTCGTCCGGTTGGGGGTGGGTAGTGCGGTTGCCGCCCATGGAGCTCAGAAGCTGTTCGGATGGTTCGGCGGGTACGGCCCCGGCGGCACCGGCCAGTTCATGGACTCCCTGGGGTTCCCTGGCGAGGCCAGGCGCAACGCGATCCTGGCCGGCGCGGCCGAGTTCGGCGGCGGTGCCTTGCTCGCCCTCGGGCTCGCGACCGGGTCGGCCGGAGCTGCAGTGACCGGGAACATGATTGTCGCCAGCTCAACGCACGCCCCGAACGGCTTCTTCAACACCAGTGGCGGATACGAGCTTCCCGCGACCTTTGCGCTGGTCGGCACCGCGTTGGCCATCTCCGGTCCGGGCAGGTTCTCCCTCGACCAGGCGACCGGCCATCGGCTGAACCGGTCCTGGATGGCGGCACTCGGTCTCGGCTCGGCGTTGGCATCCGCCGCCTACATGATCAGCAACCGGCAGCCACCGGAGCCAGTGCCTGACGAGGTCAGCGCCGCAGAGTCGACCGCTGACCAGTCCGCAGCGGGTGACCCGCTCGCTCAGCAGCGCCAGTCCTGAGCGCGGGTCGGTCGGAAACAGAATCGGAATCTGATCACCACTTTCTAGCGCAGAAGGCAGACGACGTGGAATTTCGAGCATTGGGCAAGACCGGGCTGAACGTCTCCGAGATTGGCTACGGCGCCTGGGGCATCGGCGCTTCCAACTGGGTCGGAGCCCAAGAAGACGAGTCCATCACCGCGCTGCATCGTGCGATCGAGCTGGGCGTCAACTTCATCGACACCGCCCGCGGCTACGGCGAAAGCGAGCGCATCGTCGGCCAAGTGGTTCGCGAGCACGCCGGGGAAGGCGTACTGGTCGCAACGAAGGTGCCGCCGAAGAACGGAACCTTCCCCGCTCCCGGCGGGATCGATCCCGCGGAGACGTTCCCCGGCGAGCACATCCGCGCCAGCCTGGAGAAGAGCCTGCAGGTTTCCGGGCTGGAGGCCTTCGATGTCTTCCAGTTCCACGTCTGGAACGACGAGTGGATCGGTCGAGGGGACTGGCAGGAGACCATCAACGCCCTCAAACAGGAAGGCAAGATCCGGCTCTTCGGCGTCTCGATCAATGACTACCAACCCGAGAACGCGATCGAGCTGATCAAGATCGGTGACGTAGACACCGTCCAGGTCATCTACAACATCTTCCATCAACAGCCGGAGGAGCGCCTGCTGCCGGTGTGCCAGGAGCATGGCGTCGGCGTGATCGTACGGGTAGCACTCGACGAAGGCGGGCTGACCGGCCGGATCATTGCCGACAGCACGTTCGATGAAGGCGACTTCCGCAGCTCCTACTTCGCCGGGGACCGCGCAGCCCAGGTGGAGCAGCACGTCGCAGCTCTGACCGCCGACCTGGGCATCGAGCTCGACCAGGTGCCCGAGACCGCCCTGCGCTACGTGCTGGGTCATCCAGCGGTGTCGACAGTGATCGCAGGCATGCGAAGCGTACGCAACGTCGAGCGCAACGCCGCCACCAGCGACGGCCGGCTGCTCTCGGCGGCTGAGAAGTCGGTGATCGCTCGTCACCGGTGGGAGCGCAACTTCTACCAGCCCGCCTGAGACGCCGACCCTAAGCAGTAACGCGCCACCAGCTCCCCGAGAGGATATCCGCCATGCGTCCAACGACACCCCCGTTCACCGCGGAGACCGCAGCCCAGAAGGTGCAGGCCGCGGAGGACGCCTGGAACACCCGCGACCCAAAGAAGGTCGCGGCCGCGTACACACCGGACACCCGGTGGCGTAACCGGTCTGAGTTCCTCACCGGCAGGGAGGAGGTCGAGGCGTTCCTGACCCGGAAGTGGGAGACAGAGCACGAGTACGCGCTGCGCAAGGCGCTCTGGGCATACGGCGACGACCGCATTGCTGTTCGGTTCCAGTACGAGTGGCGCGACGGGACGGGCCAATGGTGGCGCAGCTACGGCAACGAGAACTGGGAGTTCGACGCCGACGGCTATATGCGCCGACGGGAGGCCAGTATCAACGACGTGGCGATTGCCGAGGAGGACCGGCGGATCTTCGGGCCTCGGCCGGAGGAGGAACGCGGCGCCGACCTTCCGATGATGTGAATCGAGCGTTGATGCCGGGCCAAGCCTCGGCACGGCGATGTCCCTAAGGAGGAGATGTCCCTACGGCGGACCTGCGTCGGCTACCTGCTCCCGCCTGGAACCGAGCCGAGCTGAGATCTCCCAGGCCGCTTGCAACAGCGCAGCAACGTGGTGTGTGCGCGGCGGAATGATCCGCTCGGAAAGACCGCCGACGCTGATCGACGCAACGGCCTGCTCATGGACGTCGAACACCGGGGCCCCGATGGCTGAGACACCGACGGTGGCATCGTCGTGGGAGATGCTGTAGCCGCGGCGACGGGTCTCGGCGAGGTCGACTCGCAGCGCGTCTGGGGTGGCGATGCTGTACGGGGTCCTTGCTTCCAGACCGGCTCGAAGCAGCTGCGGCAGCAGCGCGCGCTCGTTGAAGGCCAGCAGAGCGCGCGGTGCCGCTCCAAGGTTCAGGGGCTGAGAGCCGCCGACGTTGAGATCCATCACCCGGACGCCGTCGCCGTGGTCAACCCGCTCGACGCAGACCGCGCAGGGGCCGGCCGGGATGGTCAGGTACACCGCCTCGCCGCACTGCTGCGACAGCCGCCTCATGATCGGCGGAGCCTCCCGTCGCAGCTCCAAGCTGTCCAGCAGGATCGACCCGATCTGGAACGGCTGGATGGTGAGCCGGAAGGCACCGCCAGGAGCACGTTCCAGCCAGCCGGCGACCTCCAGCGTCGTCAGCAGTCGATAGGTCGTCGTCTTGGAGTAGCCGCCGCGCCGTACCAGCTCAGCCAGTGTCAGTTCGGGCTCCCCACGCCTGAAGCACTCCAGCAGTCGAGTGGCCCGCAGCACGGACTCCACTACGGGGCGGTCGTGGTCCTGTTCAACTTGCACCGGAGCTCATCTCCTTTGGCCGTTCCGGGCCGCGCCTGCGCCGCCCCTGTCGCCATTGTGGCCGAAATGTCCAAGATTTGTATTGACAATACCTGAGACGCTTATTAATGTTCCACTATAAGGCAAATCGTTCCGACGAACGGAACGGTGTCGATGCGGTCACGCTGCCGAGACCAGAAACGAGGCGACGATGTCTGTTAGGACGACACCGGGCGGGACCGCTACGCCACAGACCCCGCCAGCGAACCACCACCGCTTCCTGACCAAGCTGACCATCATCTCCACGCTTGGCGGGCTCTTGTTCGGCTACGACACCGGCGTCATCTCTGGCGCCTTGCTGTACATGAACGACGAGTTCAACATGAGCGCGCTGGAAGAGGCGACTGTCGTCAGCTCGCTGCTGTTCCCCGGCGCGGCGGCAGGAGCCCTGATCGGTGGGAAGCTCGCCGATGTGCTCGGTCGCAAGAAAACCTTGCTGGTCTGCGCCGGCCTCTTCCTGGTGGGTGCCCTAGGGTGCGCGGTGGCTCCCGGCGTCGCTTTCATGGTCGTAGCCAGGATCGTCCTCGGCCTAGGCGTCGGCGCCGCCGCGGTGACCTGTCCGCTGTACCTGGCCGAGATGGCACCGGTGGAGCGGCGCGGCCGGATGGTGACGATCAACGAGCTGATGATCGTAACGGGCCAGATGCTGGCCTTCGCCGTCAACGCGATGCTTGACCAGCTGATCGACGACCCCCGGGTCTGGCGCTACATGCTCGGCGTTGCCACGATCCCGGCAATCCTGCTGTTCATCGGCATGTTCGCACTCCCTGACTCGCCCCGTTGGTACGCCGCGAAGCGACGCTTCACAGACGCCCGTCGCGTCCTCGACCTGAGCCGCAGCAGCAGCGACGCGGCCGAGGAGTACACAGTGATCGCCGAGCATGCCGAGCGCGACGTGGCAGAGGACAAGGGCGCCGCGTTGCGGGACCTCAGGGCATTCGCTTGGATGCGCCGCATCCTGTGGATCGGCTGCGGCCTCGCCATCGTCCAGCAGGCCACCGGCATCAACACCGTCAACTACTATGCGCCGACCATCCTGGAGCAAAGCGGTCTCGGGGTGAGTGCGTCGCTGGTGGCCACCATCGCGGTGGGCGTGACCTCGGTGGTGATGACCATCGTCGGCATCATCCTGCTGGGATTCGTCGGCCGACGGAAGATGCTGCTGACCGGGTTCAGTGGCGTGGCGGCGTCGCAGGCTGCCCTGGCGCTGGTGTTCCTGCTGCCATCCTCCACATCTCGGAGCTACATCATCTTGGCGGCGATGATGCTCTTCGTGGCCTTCGTCCAGTGCTTCATCGGCACCTGTGTGTGGCTGCTCCTGTCCGAGATCTTCCCCATGACCATCCGCGGGTTCGCCATGGGTATCGCGGTCTTCGTGCTCTGGACCACGAACGCGGCCATCTCGTTCGCGTTCCCGATCGTCAACGAGTCACTCGGCTCGACGGGCACCTTCGGGTTGTTCGTGCTGGTCAACCTGACGTCGATCGTGTTCGTGGCGAAGTTCGTACCCGAGACGAAGGGGCGCAGCCTGGAGGAGCTGGAAGACCGGTTCCGCGAGGGAGCCATCGAGAAGACACCGGGCACCGCTCGTACAGCTCACTGATTCCCACCCGCCGTAGCGCTCCCGCTCAGCACGGCCAGACGAAGGGCAGAACCGCAGTCGTCAGTTCTGCCCTTCGCCGTTCTCACGCCAGATTTTCGGTTTCTCGGCACCACGAGCCGCAGGCACGCTCAACGTCGCCATCCCATACCGACGATGATGGGGATGGACTTCCACGGCATCGATGGGCGGGAACATGAAAGTTCGAGACGACGTCTCGGCAGCGGCGCAGGAGCAGCGCCCGCACCCTGAGGCACCGGGCAAGCCGACATCGCTGCGACAGATCACCGCGCAGTCGTGGCGCTATCTCGTCGGTCGAAGCGTGCGGGAGTTTCTGCGGGACGAGTGTTCCGACCTGGCCGCTGGACTGACGTACTACGGCGTGCTTGCGGTGTTGCCCGCACTCATCGCCCTCATCTCCTTGCTGGGCGTCCTCGGCCAAGGACCGGAGTCAGTGGCCACCATCCTGGACATCGCTCGGCGGGTCGTCCCGGAAACGGGCCTTGCCATCATCCAACCCGTGCTGGAGAAGCTGACGCAGTCCTCGGCGGCAGCTCTGGGCCTGGTATTTGGCGTCGTCGTCGCACTCTGGTTCGTGTCGCGCTATGTGGAAGCCTTCGGACGGGCGATGAACCGGATCTACGGCGTCCGGGAAGGCCGTCCGATCTGGAAGCTGCAGCCGCTGATGCTCTCGGTGACGCTGCTGTTCGGGCTGCTGTCTCTCTGCGCCGTTCTGCTGCTGTTGATCTCGGGACCACTGGCCCGCGCCATCGGGGAGGTCCTCGGTTTCGGTTCCACCGTCGTACTGGTCTGGAACCTGCTGAAGTGGCCGGTCCTGGTGGCTATCGTGGTCGTCGTCATTGCGCTGCTCTACTACATCACCCCCAACATCCGGCAGCCGCGTTTCCGCTGGCTCAGTCCAGGTGCGGTGCTGGCCATCGTGACCTGGTTCGCTGGCTCGTTGCTGTTCGGGCTGTACGTGGGCAACCTCGGCAACTACGACGCCATCTACGGCTCGTTGGGCGGCGTCATGGTGTTCTTGGTGTGGCTGTGGGTCTCCAACACCGCCCTGCTCTTGGGCGCTGAGCTGGACGCCGAAGTGGAGCGGGCTCGTGAGCTTCAGGCGGGGATACCCGCAGAGCGGCGCGTCCAGCTGCCGCCACGCGACACCCGGGCCAGCAAGAAGGCCGAGGTCGCGCAGGAGAAAGACGTTGCCGCGGCCAGCCGGATCCGCCAGAACCATTCCGAAAACTGAGGAGGCAGCAAGCCGCTGAACCCGGTAGTACAGTGACCACAATGCAAGCCACTGGAGATGACGTGAGCACGGCCGCTGGGCCGCTCCGCCGGGACAGTGCCTCCGAGGTGGACGGTCTGACGATCCAGGCGACCAGCCAGCTGCTGCAGGTACCCGCGCCCACACTCCGATCATGGGAGCGGCGCTACGGGATCCCAGTCGTCAGCCGCAGTCGAGGCGGTCACCGTCGGTTCACCCCCGAGCAGCTGCAAGACGTACGTCGGATGCGGGACGAGATAGCGCGAGGACGTCCCGCTGCCGAGGCCGCCGCCATTGTGAGAGCCCATCAGACCGTGTCGGCGAGCCGGCCGCTGGTCGACGAGTTCCTCCAGGCGGCCCACGGACTCAGACCCGACGGGGTGTGCAGCGCGCTGGACCGAGCGCGGGACAGCCTCGGTCTCGACCGCGCGGTGGACGAGGTGCTGCTACCCGCCATGCGGGAGATCGGACGCTGGTGGGAGACGGGCCGCTGCGACGTGGCACACGAACACCTGGCCACCACCACAGTCAGCGGGTGGTTGACCCGGACGGTACGGCGGGCGCCGAGTCCGCTACGGGAGGGCACCATCATCTTGAGCTGCGGACCCCGCGACTATCACACCCTCGGACTGGAGAGCATCGGGGTGCTGCTCAACGACCGGGGGTGGGACTGCCGCCTGCTCGGAGCCCGCGTCCCTACCCAGGCGCTAGTCACCGCAATCGAGGCCACCAGCGCGACGGCCGCCATCATGGTGTCGCACTTGTCAGTCGGGCGGCGGGCTGCGGTGGAGGCACTTCGCGCCGCACGCCTGACCAGGACCCGACTGTTCTATGCCGGCGATGCCTTTGTCTCACGACAGGCCCGAGTCGGCGTGCCCGGGGACTACTTGGGCGACAATCTCTCCCAAGCGGCGGATCTGATCACGCGGGAATGCTCCTGAGGTTTGGGTCGGCCCGCTGCAGGTGGTAGCGCTGCGACCTGCGCGCTCACCCGTACAGCAATCAGAAAAGGTTCCCGATGACACCCGCTCCGACATCCACCCAGCCGGGGTTGAGCCGCAGCGACCGGCTCGATCGGCTTCCACTGACGCGCCAGCATGGCCGGCTGGTGGTTGGCTCGGGCATCGGTTGGGCGCTGGACGCGATGGACGTCGGCCTGATCAGCTTCGTGATGGCGGCGCTGGCTGTGCAGTGGCAGCTCGACGACACCACGCTGTCCTGGATCGGGTCGATCGGGTTCGTCGGGATGGCGATCGGCGCCAGCCTCGGTGGCCTGCTCGCTGACCGGATCGGTCGTCGCCAGGTCTTCGCGGTCACCTTGTTGATCTACGGACTGGCCACCGGGGCGGCCGCACTGTCCTGGTCGGTCGCCGCGCTACTGGTGTTCCGGTTCTTCATCGGGCTCGGCCTGGGCGCCGAGCTGCCGGTAGCCGCAACCCTGGTCAGCGAGTTCGCCCCAGCCAAGGTCCGAGGCCGGATCGTTGTCCTGCTTGAGGCGTTCTGGGCGGTGGGCTGGATCCTGGCCGCGCTGATCGGCTACTTCGTGATCCCCACCTCCGACCAGGGATGGCGGTGGGCATTGGCGATCGGGGCCCTACCCACCCTGTACGCGGTGGTAGTCCGGCTGGGGCTGCCGGAGTCGGTTCGGTTCCTGGAGCGGCGCGGCCGACCTGATGAAGCCGAGGCAGCCGTACGACGGTTCGAGGCCTCCGCGGGTGTCGCGCCGCCACAGACGCCGGCGGCGCCTAGCCGACACCGACCGGCACCCGTCCCGGGCCCGGCCGCGCTGTGGCAGCCCGCAATGCGGGTGCGGACGGCCTGCCTGTGGCTGGTGTGGTTCGGAGTGAACTTCGCCTACTACGGCGCGTTCATCTGGCTGCCGTCGCTGCTCGTGGCGTCCGGCCTGGGCCTGGTCCGGTCGTTCGAGTTCACCCTGATCATCACCCTCGCCCAGCTACCCGGGTACGCCGTCGCGGCGGTGCTGGTGGAGGTGTGGGGACGCAGGCCCACCCTGTCGGTGTTCCTGGTGGGTTCGGCAGTGTCGGCGATCATCTTCGGTACGGCTGACGACACCTTCACCCTGGTGGTCGGCGGCATCGCCTTGTCATTCTTCAACCTGGGCGCGTGGGGGGCGCTGTACGCCATCACGCCGGAGGTCTATCCCACCGCCTTTCGCGCAACTGGCTCAGGCTGGGCCGCAGGTTTCGGACGGATAGGTTCCATCCTGGCGCCGCTGTCGGTTCCGGTCCTGCGGGACGGCGGCGACAACACCTTGGTCTTCGTGGTGTTCGCAGCATTCTTCGGCGTTGCGGCGATAGCCACCTGGGGCCTTCCCGAACGGCGCGGCCTTGCTCTGGATATCGATGCTGTGGACACCGATTCGGTCCCCGACGATGGCGCCGCTAGGCCGCGGCAGCCGCAGTGACTGTCGCCCGTTCCGTCGGGTTGGTGCTGGGCGGAGTGTTCTTCCTCTTCGCAAAGGCTCGCGCCGGATCGCGCAAGGCCCTCCACCCCCGTGGTCGGGTGGTGCCGGGAGTGCTTAGACGGCAGAGCTCCTCGCCGGCGTCCGGTGTCGCCTGGCTCGACGAGGTCGCCACCGACCAGGTGCTGGTGCGTTTCTCCCGTTCCATCGGTCTGCCGACGCCGCTGCCAGACATCCTCGGTCTGGCGCTGCGGGTACCGAGCGTCGAGGGGCGACCCGGTGACCTGCTGCTGGCCAGCACGGGAATCGGCCGGGTGGGCAGGTTCCTGCTGCGGCCTGCTAGGCGCTACGCCGACGCCACGTACTCCTGTCTGTTCCCCTACCGCACGACCTCAGGTCCAGTGCTGCTGGCGGCGTTCCCCACCGCCGACCGTGTCGGACAGCTCACCCTGGCCTGGTCCCGGCCCACCGGCACCTGGTTGCCCTTCGCCACGCTGGAGGTGGCCACTGCGTCGCTGGACGGCACAGACCCGGAGGTGTCTTTCGACCCGGTGCTCAACGTAGTGCCCGGACTGGCCCCCTACGGCTGGGCGGCGGAGCTGCGGCAGTACGCCTACGGCGCCTCGCGACGTGCCCGACGCACCGCGAGTGTGGCCCCGCGCTGATGCAGACCTTCCTGCCGTCCAGCGACTTCGACGCTGCCGCACGCGCGCTCGACACCAAGCGCCTCGGCAAGCAGCGCGTCGAGGTGATCCAGATCGTCCGCGCACTCACCACTCCGGGCTACGGCTGGGCGTCCCATCCTGCCGTACTGATGTGGAAGGGCTACGAGGAAGCGCTGGGTCGATACGGCCTCGTGGTCTGCGAGGTGTGGGTGGAACGAGGCTTCGGCGACACCTGCGCGGCCACCATCGCAGCCGACCTCCGACAGGTCGGCGTGACCTCCATCAGGAGCTACGAACAACTGGCGGCGGCCGACGCGCTACCGGCGTGGCTGTTCGATCCGGCCCTGCTCCGCAGCCACCAGTCCGCACTTGTCCGCAAGGACCCCGAGCACTACAGCGCGCTGTTCCCAGGGGTCCCGGGCGATCTTCCGTACCTGTGGCCGGTGCGCTCACCCGTTGTGCTCGAGAGGGAGCGGCGCCAGGAGGAGAATGCCAGGCGTCGGGAACAGCGAGCGACTGAGAGGGCGGCGAAGGAAGCGGAGCGGCTCAGGCGCCGCAGAAGCCAGGCGGCCAAGCGCGGATGGCAGACCAGAACCGCGAGGAGCCGACTGCACCAGCCGCAGCGCCGCCCGGCCGGTCCGGGGGAGACGCCTCCCTAAGAGCCTGCGGGTCGCCGGACTTGGGCTCGACCTTCGATCCGGAGCTATTGGGCATATCATTGTCACTTATTCGGGTTCATCATGGACGTACCGAAGGTTCAAGGAGGAACACGGCGATGGGATCCATGACGAAGAACACTGTGGTCGTCGGGGTGGACGCCTCCGTCGAGGCGCTCGTGGCGGCACGCTACGGCCTCAGGCAGGCGCAGGCCCGAGGGTGTGAACTGCTGTTGGTGCACGCCTATCCGATACCGCCGATGAACACACCGCTGCCGGGCGACACGTTCACCTGCCTCCAGGAGGCCGGACAAGCGTTGCTCGACAATGTGGTCTCCCAGCTCGACATCCCGCGGACGGTTCCCGTCGCCACCATGCTTGAGCAGACCGCGCCCGTCATTCTGCTGCAAAGAGCCGCAGAGTCGGCGCACATGATCGTCATCGGACAGCACCACAGCAGCTGGCTGGAAAGGCTGATGGTCGGGAGCGTGGCATCGCCCCTGTGCTGCAAGGCGGCCTGCCCGGTGGTCATCGTGCCACGGCGGTGGCAGCCCGGCGCCACGGACCAGCAGCCGGTGGTGGTGGCCACGGATGGGGAGGCGGCCCCTGAGGCGGCGCTGCAGCTGGCCTGCGAACAGGCCACACTCCTGCACACCAGTGTCATCGCGCTGCACGCCATGCCCGTAGGCGCCTCCCCGGCTGAGGTCACGGCACACGAGCAGCACATCGCCAAACTCGTGGCTGGATGCACGGTGGCTCGGCCGCAGACACCCATCACGGTCCGCACCGTCCATGGGGACCCTGCCGCCGCGATCAGCGAGGCGTCGAGGAGCGCATCGCTGGTCGTGCTAGGGACCCCCCACACCAGGCGCATCGGCTCCTGGAGCCGGTCGGTGGCTCGACTCGTGCTGAAGCACGCGGAGTGCCCGATCGCCGTCGTCCCGCGCCGGGAGCAGATCAAGAAGGTGATCACCCACGCGGCTGAGGGCGGCGAGCTGCTGCCGTCCTGACCGCTTGAGGACCGGCGTTATCGGGTGGAGCTGCTCAGCACCCGGGAGCTGTTGATCTTGAGCACGCCGTCGTCGCTCGCCAGCCCGTACTGGGTGCGTTCGTCCACCACCCGGCCGTCCTCGTAGTAGTAGGTCACCGTCGCGACCGCCTGGTCCGGCGGGTTACCGGCCACCCGGCTCACTCTGACCCGGTCGACCTCGTCCCAGAAATTCTCGTAGGACTTCCGACCGCCTGTGGTGCTCTGCCGGTAGGAGTCGGTCAGCCGAGCCCAGCCTGCGTCGGTGTCGTCCGGCACCAGGCCGTAGTACCCGCTGATCGCCCGAGCCAGCTGCCTGGCCGTGGGTCGGTCGCTGGCCGTGGGTGGCGCGCTCGAGGGAGCCGACGTCCTGGTCGTCGGGGACGGTGACGGGGAGGGGGAGCGGGTCACGCGTGAGGGGAGATCG
>CADCUO010000164.1 GCA_902805915.1 uncultured Propionibacteriaceae bacterium
GACCTTCACGCCGGAAGGCGTGCAGGTCCAGATGGCGCCGTTCGAGAGCGACGAGCTGGAACTGACCGGCGTGCGCCCGGAGGGCTGGGTCGAGGCGCTCCCAGGCGTGTGGCAGGAGTCGCTGCTGACCTCGCTGGTCCAGCAGGTGCTGCCGGGCACCACCGCCGACGAGCTGGTGGGGCAGCTGAGCGAACAGTTCGCACTGGGCGAGCCGCTCGTGCCGATCGAGGAGATCTCGACCGAAGCGGGGACGTGGCAGCTCTACCGGCTCGACGACCTGGGACAGAGTGCCGAGATCGCGCTGGCCGACGGTCCGGACGGCCTGCTGGTCATCCAGTTGCTCACGAGTCCCGCGCTGAGGGACGTGCACCGGGAGCAGATCTTCCTGCCGGCCGTGGAGGCGCTCGCGCCGCTGTCCTGACCTGTCGGGCAACCCTGCCGAGGACCACGGAGCCACCGCGCTAGGCTCTCTGCGGACCTCTCGCAGGTCTCGCGGGTGTAGCTCAATGGTAGAGCCCCAGCCTTCCAAGCTGGCCATGCCGGTTCGATCCCGGTCACCCGCTCCACCTTCTGACCAGCTCGAATGCCGGTTGACGCAGCTCAGCCGGGCAGCGCCGTTCGTTCCGTGCCTGAGCAGTGCTGACCTCTGTTGGCCGCTGAACACCGGCTTTGGCTGGTGTCTGAGCCACGGATGAGGCACGACCTCGGGCGGCCCAAGCCACGAACGCGTAGTCCACTGGCTGGCTGCACTGCCAGGTGGAACCGGCTCTTCTTGCTTCAGGTGGCCGTCGGCTGGGCGCCCCGGCTCCGGGGATCGTTGTCATGTGTCGAGGAAGTCCCATTCGCTGCCGAGAACCCAGCGCAGGGCCGAAAGCTGTGCCGTTGAGCATCCCGAGCTCGAAATCCGTGTACGGGCCCAGCTGACCAGGCTCTGTGGCCCTGCAATCACGAGTAGGCGCTCCAGCTGGGCGTCGTCCTCAGCGTCCTCGAGCGGGCAAAATCCGTGATGACCTTGAGTGCCTGCTCGTTGTCCGAGCGCCGTAGTCGTCGACGTCTTGCTTGATGAGCTTCAACCGCTGGGTGATGCTCGCCGTCAGACGTCTCAACCCGATCTCGGTTCCGCTCGAACTCGTCGATGACGAGTCGAGGGACGAGTAGCTCGACCTGCGCCTGGTGAGCGAGTACCCGGAGCGCGACGATCCAGCGCTGCCCGTCGCGGCGCTTGCACAGGTCCAGCCAGGTGGAGGTATCAACGAGCAGATGGAGCACGACGCCACCGTATGGCGTACCCGGAGGCGACATGGCCCAGGTGACCCAGGAGCACAAGCCTCAGCGAGCGGCCGCACGTCGCCGCAGCTCTGCCTTAGCGGCCGAGGATGACGCCCTCCGTCATGAGCGCAAGGCTCACCTGACCCCACCTGGGCGCCCGGAGGCGGAGCCTCTCTAGCTCCTGCAGGGCACCGGCGCCGACTGTGATGTCCGGACAGGTCGTCGTGGAGCTGGGGTGACGGGCGGTGACGACCCGACCGGCCCGATGTCACCCCAACCGGCGCGCCACTGCAGTGGTCCCTCGTTCAGGGATGCTTATCGCCACTGACTTGCAACTGGCAGCTGGTGGTCCATAGCCTCAGACCGTGTCTCACACCTGCTGCGTGTCGCGCCCCTTGGCCGCGACTGCGGTGGCTCTGGCTGCTGGATTGTGCCTAGCGGCGTGTGGGGCGGGCGGTGCGTCGGCGTCCTCCGCAACGGATGGGCCATTGCAGGTCGTGACCACGGTTGCGCCGATCACCTCGATCGTCGCTAGCGTCGCCGGGGACCGCGCCGAGATCACTGGGCTGGTCCCGGAGGGGACCAATTCGCACACCTTCGATCCCCCACCTAGCGCCGCTGCGGTGCTCTCCGAGGCCGACATCGTCGTGATCAACGGGCTGAAGTTGGAGGAGCCGACGAAGGACCTGGCCGAGGCCACCATGGCTGAAGGCGCAACACTGGTCGAGATCGGGACGCAGGTGCTTCCGGAGAGCGAGTACATCTACGACTTCTCCTTCCCGCGGGAGGAGGGCAAACCGAATCCGCACCTCTGGACCGACCCCACGTGGGCGATCCGGTACGCGGCTGTGGCCCGGGATGTCCTCAGCGACGCCGATCCGGACGGCGAGGCGCTCTACCAGCGCAATTACAAGGCGTTCGAGGCCCAGGCCACCGAGCTGTCCGACGCGCTGCGGGTCGATCAGGACTCGATCCCGGCCGGCGGTAAGGAGCTGCTGACCTACCACGACGCATACGCCTACTTCGCCAAGACCTACGGGTGGGAGGTCATCGGAGCCATTCAGCCGGAGAACTTCGAGGACCCCACGCCGCGGGAGGTCGCGACGTTGATCGACCAGGTGCGGGCGGAGGACGTTCCGGTCATCTTCGGTTCGGAGGTGTTCCCCTCCGCCGTCCTGGAGGAGGTCGGCCGCGCCACCGGCGCCCGATACGAGGACACCCTGCGCGACGACGACCTGCCCGGAGACCCCGGCGATGTCGAGCACTCCTGGCTGGGTCTCATGCGCTACAACTACGTGACCATGATCAACGGCCTCGGTGGCGAGGCGACCGCACTTGCCGCTCTGGACACCACGCCCGCGGTCCGCGACGACGCCAGCTACCCGCAGTGAACCCCGACCGGGTGCCCATGGACGATCTGATCCGAATCCAGGGGGCCACGTTCGGCTATGACGCCAGCCCGGTCCTCGAGGACGTCACGCTCACCGTCCACCCGGGTGCCTTCATCGGTGTGGTCGGTCCCTCGGGCTCAGGCAAGACCTCTCTGCTGCGACTCCTGCTCGGCACGGTCAGCCCACAGCAGGGCACCGTCACCCGCCGTCCGGACGTCGCGGCGGCGTACGTGCCGCAGTTGGAGACGGTGAACTGGAACTTTCCAGTGACGGTCACCGAATGCGTGCTGATGGCCCGCACCGGGCGGACCCTGCCCTGGCCGACTCGCCACGAGCGCGCCGAGGTGAACCGGGTCTTGGACCGCCTGGGCATCGGCGCGCTGGCCGGTCGCCACATCCGCGAGTTGTCCGGCGGGCA
>CADCUO010000165.1 GCA_902805915.1 uncultured Propionibacteriaceae bacterium
CGTCTCCATCCCCTTCGGCTTCCTCTGCGGCTACCTCGCCACCATCCTCAGCAAAGACACCACCAGCCAACGCCGCTTCGACGAACTCGAAGTCCGCTCCCTCACCGGAGCCGGCGCCGAAGGCGCCACCCACCACTAGCACTACTGAGCACCACCATCACTGAGCACCATCGACGCGAGGAGTGAGCTGTCTGCCAGCAAGGTCATCGAGCGGCAGGACATCGTCGAGGTTGACCTAGGAGGTGCAGATCTTGGTGCGGCGCAGTATCGGGACTGCACCTTCTCCGGCGTTGACCTGACCGAGGTACGGACCCGAGGCGCCGTCTTCGACTCCTGCGAGTTCCGGACCTGCAAGTTCAACGCATCCGAACATGTCACCTCCGCTTTCGTCGCCTGCACCTTTCGCCGTACCTCCTTCTTCACCGCAACCCTGAGCGGCTGCAAGATGTCGGGCAGCATCTTTGTGGACTGCACGCTGACCCCACTGACCGTGACGGGCGGAGTGTGGCGCGGGGTGTCGCTCCGCGCTGCAAAGCTCAGTCATCTGGACCTGTCCGCGCTTGATCTGCGGGAGTCTGACCTGAGCGAGGCAGATCTCACCGGTGCCACGCTGCGAGATTGTGACCTCTCCCATGCCCGGCTCCGCGGAGCGATCCTGACAGACGCGAACCTGTCCGGTGCTCGGCTGGAGGCCGTGGACCTGCGCACCGCACTGTTGAACGACACCACCTTGGACTTGAACGGGATAGTCGCACTCGCGAAGGCTCACGGCGCCAGACTGGCCTGACCCCGCCCCAACGAGACGGATACCACCAACGCGGCACCTGTCCGCCATGTCGCGCCGCTCTATGCCACTCTGAGTAGGTTGACCAACACCTGCTCGCCTGCCGAGAAAGGGCCCAACTCATGTCGATACCAGGTGAGCTGATGGCTGCCGAGATCGCCGAGCAGCCCGAGGTTTGGCGACGGATCCAGACCCAGGGCAACGAGCAGTTCGACGTTGCCTCCACAAAGATCAAGGACTACGACCCCAGACACGTGCTGTTTGTCGCGCGAGGCACCAGCGATCATGCCGCCTTGTACGCGAAGTACCTCACCGAGATCGTGCTGCAACGCTCTGCCGGGCTGGTCTCCCCGTCCACCATGACTGCCTACGGCGCCCGTCCGGATCTGCACGGAGTCCTGATGGTCGGCATCAGCCAGTCCGGCGGTTCTCCCGATCTGATCCAGTCACTGCAGGTCGCTAGGGCGCAGGGAGCGCTCACCGTGGCTGTCACCAACAAGCCGGACTCCCCGCTCGCCGCCGCGGCGGCGATCAATCTCGATGTGCTAGCCGGCATGGAGAGCGCGGTTGCCGCGACAAAGTCCTACACCGCGCAACTGCTGGCCCTGTATCTGCTGGTCGACCGGGTCGCCGGCGGTGACGGCAGGGCCGCCGGCAAGCTGCCCGAGCTGGCCGAGACGATGATGGCCGACGGCGACCGGGTGGCCGGTCTCGCGCAGCGTTACCTCTTCGCCTCCCGGCTCGTAACTACAGCGCGCGGCTACTCCTACCCGACCGCACGAGAAGCGGCGTTGAAGCTGATGGAGACCTGCTACCTGTCCGCGCATGCGTTCTCCGGTGCGGATCTGCTGCACGGTCCGCTCGCCATGATCGAACCGCAGGTCCCGGTGATGACCGTGATCAGCGATGGCGTCGGTGGACGCGCGATGGAGCCCGTACTGGCCCGGCTGAAGGAGCAGGGAGCCGACGTATTCTGCGTCGGGACCGCCGACGCCGTGGCTGCTGCCTCGGTGGGGGTGGAGCTGCCGCCCGGGGTAGATGAGACCCTCTCCCCGCTGCTGGAGATCATCCCGTTCCAGCAGCTTGCGCTGCATCTGGCCATCGCCCGCGGCGGCAACCCGGACGCTCCCCGCGGCCTACGCAAGGTCACCGAAACCCTCTGACAGCGTGGGGGCAACGTGGCGCTCCGCGATGCCATCTCCGTAACAACCCCGGGTCCCCTCGTCACTCACGATGCCCGGGGATGGGCAGCAGAGGGCAGGCGCTGACCAAGGGAGCAAACCTCAGGCTAGGATTTCGCGAGTTGAGCCAGTAGACCCGTGTCGAAAGACACGAGAGGAGACAAGACGATGGCAGACTCCCCCGCGGTGGGCGATCTGATCAAGAGCATCACCGACGACGTGAAGTCGCTGGTTCGGGGTGAGATCGAGCTGGCCAAGGCAGAGCTGATCCCGTCAGCGAAGAGCGCCGGTGTGGGCGCCGGCATGTTCGGTGGTGCTGGATACTTCGGCATCAACGCGCTGACCCTGCTCTACATCGCTGCAGCTCTGGGAATCGCCGCACTCGGTGTGCCCACCTGGCTCGCCTTCGTCATCGTCGCTGTGGTGCTGCTAGTGATCGCGGCGATCCTTGCCCTGGTCGGTCTACGAAAGGTCAAGCAGGTGAAGGGTCCCAAGGCCACCATCGCCCAGGCCAACCAGACCGTCGCCGAAGTGAAGTCCGCTGTGCAGCGGGGGCGCGCGGCAGCCGAGACGCCGCAGATCGAGGGCGAGGTCGTCGGCTCTCGCGCGCTTCGCTGATCCGGCGCGCCCGGATCGACACTCCCAGATCGACACTGCCCTGTCGACAGTCCCCGTTCGATACCCGCGGACCGACTGAGGCGTGATGGCAGGCGCCGGCGTCCGCGACATCGTGATCGAGGGGCCGTGGCAACACGTTTACATCGCCGCGAACGGGAGCCGCTTCCACGTAGCTGTCGGGCTGTCGAGCGCCCCGGACCGACCGTTGTTGCTGCTGCTGCACGGGTTCGGCGAGTTCTGGTGGGCCTGGCGCCACCAGATCCCGGCGCTGGACCGAGCCGGGTTCAGTGTGGCGGCGATGGACCTGCGCGGGTACGGTGCCAGCGACAAGACGCCGCGCGGATACGACCCGCAGACCACCGCAGCGGATCTGGCCGGAGTCATCCGTAGCCTCGGGTACAGCGAGGCCGTCGTGGTGGGCCACGACTGGGGCGGGATGGCGGGCTGGGCGGCGGCGGCGTACGCGCCGGCGCAGGTTCGTGGCCTGGTCAGCATTGCTGCACCGCATCCACTGGCGTACCCCTGGCGGGCCGAACCGTGGCAGACCGCTTCTCTGCTACCGCTGCTCCCGGAGCGACGCATCATGGCCGACAACGGCGCTTTCATCGAGCGGCTGCTCCGACGGCGAGCCGCTCCGGGCGGCGACTTCCCCTCCGCCGCGGAGGCTCGGCATTACCGCGACGCGCTGAAGCTGTGGCCCAGTCCGCACTGCGCTTTGGAGTACCAGCGGACATACTTGCGTAATTCGCTCCGGGCGTCCGGCCGCAACTACCGCCGGGCCCTCCGGCAACCGTTCGTCGGCCCGCTGCTGTCCATCCACGGCCAGCGAGACCCGGTGCTCCCGGTGGCAGCGATGGCGGCCGCTGAACGGTACGTACAGGGTCCCTCCCATCTGGTGGAGCTGCCGGGCGTCGGTCACCAGCCGCACGAGGAGGCGCCCGCCGCGGTCAACGCCGCCCTGCTCGACTGGCTAGGAGCACTCGACTAAAGCTCGCGCTCAGGCACGCTCCAGGACCTTCCCACGTCGTCCGCGCATACCTAGCGCTCAGCCGCATACCTCGTACGGGGTGCGGCAACGCGAACGCTATGCGGCTGTCTACTGCGCCGCCCTGAGCAGATGGATCTGGGACTCCCAGGGGCGCAGCGGCCCTGGCGCCGGAGCATGGGTGGCGAGCAGCAGCTCGGCACCGTCGATGTCTGGCAGGGACCCGGCCGGAACCTCGGCCGGCTCGGAGGAGAAGTTCGCCACTACCAGCAGCATCGCCGAATCCAGCGTGCGGGTGAAGGCGAAGATCTGCTCGTGCTCGGGCAGCAGCAGCCGGTACCAGCCGTCCACCACGACGGGATGGTGGCGCCGCAGCTTGATCAACTTCTGGTAGTGGGCGAAGACCGAGTCGGAGTCGGCCATCGCCGCAGCGGCGTTGATGGCCACGTAGTTCGGATTCACTGTCAGCCAAGGGATCCCCTGGGTGAAGCCGGCTTGGTGTGTGTCGTCCCACTGCATCGGTGTGCGGGCGTTGTCGCGGCTCTTCACCGCCAGAGACAGCAGCAGGTCTTCGGCTTGCTGACCGAGACTGACTGCCTCGTAGTAGTGGTTGACCGACTCCAGGTCCTGGTAGTGCTCGATGGTTGTGAAGGAGGCGTTGGTCATCCCGATCTCTTCACCCTGGTAGACGTACGGGGTCCCCTTGTGCATGTGCAGCACGGTTCCGAGCGTCTTCGCCGAGTTGATCCGGTGTGGTGCGGAGTCGTCGCCGAATCGAGAGACCGCCCGCGGTTGATCATGGTTGTTCCAGTACAGCGAGTTCCAGCCCACCTCGGCCAGGCCCATCTGCCAGGCATTCAGGTTGTCCTTCAGCACCGGGAGCGGCAGGTGCTGCAGGTCCCACTTGGCTCCGCCCTGCACCTGGTCCAGGCTGACGTGCTCGAAGGTGAACACCATGTTCAGCTCCCGCCGCGCGGGGTCGGTTACCAGTCGGGCCAGCTCCACGGTGGCGCCCGGCATCTCCCCGACAGTGATCAAGTTCTTCCCCGCCAGGACCTCCCGGTACATCTCGTTCAAGAACTCGTGCAGCCGCGGGCCGTTCGCGACGGCGTGGAAGGACGGAGAGTACTTCCGGCCCGGGATCTCAGGTCCGTCGACCAGCTCGCGTGGCTTGGAGATGAGGTTGATCACGTCCATCCGGAAGCCGTCGACACCGCGGTCCACCCACCAGTTCATCATCTCGTAGATGGCCGCGCGGACCTCCGGGTTCTCCCAGTTGAGGTCGGGCTGCTTGCGACTGAACAGATGGAGGTAGTACTCACCGCTCTGCTCGTCGTACTGCCAGGTGGAGCCGGAGAAGGCGGCCTCCCAGTTGGTCGGTTCTGCGCCGTCGGTTCCTGGCTGATGTCCTGCCCGGGCTGGCCGCCACCAGTACCAGTCCCGCTTCGGCGAGTCTTTCTGCCGCGACTCCTGGAACCAGGCGTGCTCGTCGGAGGTGTGGTTGACCACCAGGTCCATGACGATCTTCATGCCGCGTTCGTGCAGGGCGGCGATCAGCGTGTCCAGGTGCTCCAGCGTTCCGAAGGTCTGGTCGATGTCGGTGTAGTCGCTGATGTCGTACCCGTTGTCATCCTGAGGCGAGGAGTAGACCGGTGACAGCCAGACCACGTCGACCCCGAGCTGTGCCAGGTAGTCGACCTTGGAGGTGATTCCCGGGATGTCGCCGACGCCGTCACCGTTGCTGTCGGCGAACGACCGCGGGTAGATCTGGTAGACCACCGATGACTTCCACCAGTTGTCCGGGCGAGGGTTCTGGGCATGTACGAAGTCGACGGTCACGCCCGGAATCCTTCCAGATCCACGCCCAGCTCGGCGGCCAGGGACTGGCATTCAGCGGTCAGGTTGGCGTGCGCGGCAGCGGTCAGCTTCCGCGCTTTGGTGGTGCGGTAGATATCGGTCTCCAACAGTCCCAACAAGATCTCAAGCCGTCCGGCCGCGAACTCTGCCGCAGGTACGTGGGCGTACTCGGCCCGGATCGCCTCGGCGTAGGCCTGGTAGTCCTGAGGCGATGAGCCGAGGATGGCCAGGTCGGCGTCACACAGCAGCCAACCGTTCTTGTCGCCGGGCGGCGGCTGGTGCGTTGCGGTCAGCCGTACCAGCCTGGTCACCTCGTTGATGTCCTCCTGGTCCATCCCGGCGTCGATCAGCGACCGTACGGTGAGCCGCGCTGACGCCTCCTCGTTGGTCAGCTCACGGGTGGGGATGGCGTAGACGGCGTCATGGAACCAGGCCGCCAGCCGCACCAGGAACAAGTCGTTGCTGGACACCGCGAACTCGTCGATCCGGTCCAACACGAAGGCCAGGTGGTCGACCGTGTGGTAGCGCCGGTGCGGCTCGGAGTAGCGCCTGATCAGCTCCCCGCCGAGCTCGGTCTGGGTCGGCATCAGCTCGCGCCAAGCCTCCAGCAGCTTGGTGGTGTCAGTGGCCATCGGGTCCTCCTGTGTTCCGCAGCGCGCGGACGCTCACGTCGCGCTCCGGACTTAGTTCGGGGTCGTGCCTGGACGGTACAGATGAGGTGCTGCCGGACCGCAATCCGGTGAGGTAGCGGGTGGGGATCTCGACCCGACGGGCGGTGTCCCAGGGGCGTTGCCAGTCGGCAAGCTGCAGGACACCGTCGATCAGGTGCGCGGTCAGCCCCCAGATCAGCTGGTCGGCGACCTCGAACGCCGGCCCGGTGTAACCCGAGGGATGTTGCACAGTGACCCTATGGGCGGGATTGGTGAGGTCGGTCACTGGGACCAGCAGCACCGACGCCACCTCTCGCGGGTCGGCAGCCCGCACCGGACTGGGGCGCCTCCACCATGCCACAACGGCAGTGACGTCGAACCCGCTGACAGCCACGTGCGCCGGCGCCAGTGACCCAAGGACCTCGATCCCAGTCGGGTCCACGCCAGTCTCCTCGTACGCCTCCCGCAGCGCAGTTGCGGCCAGGTCGATGTCGTGCGCGTCCGCCGCACCTCCGGGCAGCGCGATCTGTCCGGCATGGGTACGCAGCGTGGTCGCCCGCTCGATGAACAGGATCTCCGGACCGCGCGCGCCTTCGCCAAGCAGCACCAGGACCGCGGCCGGACGGGCGCCGATGCCGGGACGGAGGGCGACCACCTGTTGCAGCCGCTGGCTGTCCTGAAGGCCGGCTGCAAGTGGGTGCAGCCAGGACGGCCGGTCGACAGCACCGCTCACGGGGTCGTCCCGAGATGGCGGCGGAGCAGCTGTCGGATCTGGTCGGCTGACTGGAACGGACCGGCGTGCCGATGGACCACCCGGCCGTCGGCATCGACCAGCAAGGTCTGCGGGATGTTGGACAGCTGGAGCGGCGCCGAGATGGCCTTGTCCTGGTCCACGAGCTGCGGGTACGTCCAGGACGCCACCTCGGCGAAGTCGATCGCCAGCTCCGGGCGGGGGTCGTTGAAGTCGATCCCCAGAATCATCAGATCGGTGTCGTTCGTGGTGGCGATCTCGGCCAGGAACGGCGCCTCCTGGCGGCATGGCTGGCACCACTGGGCCCAGACGTTGATCAACATCGGGCGTCCCCGCAGACCTGCCAGCCGGGTGGGTGTGCCACCGCCCAGGCACTGCAGCACCACGTCGGGGAGCCCACCCTCGACGGGCCTGACGTTGAGGTCAGACGCCGGACAGTCCGCGATCCCGGCCGCCTTCTTCCGCTCCGCCAGATCGATCCCTGAGCCGCTAGGCCCCGAACCCTTAGGCCCTGAAGCGTTAGGCCCTGAACCGCTAGGCTCCGAACCGCCGCCAGCCGGCGCAGAGGCGGAGGAGCTGCCTGCGGGGTTGGGAAGTCGGCTGACGTCCGGTGCCTGACTACAGCCCGCGGCAGCCACCAGGGTCGCCGCGAGTGCGACGACCAGGCGCGAACTGGTCATCCCCGCGGCTCGCGGACCAGCTTCTCAGCCTTAACGGGGTTCGTCTCCCCTTCCCCGAAGGAAGGACACCACCGGGCGACGGGGCAGGCACCGCACGCGGGGTTGCGGGCATGGCAGCGACGCCGGCCGTGCCAGATCAGGTTCTGGCTCATCTGGGTCCAGTCCCGCCGCGGGAACAGCGCCGCAACCTCGGGCTCCACCTTGACCGGGTCAGTGGAGGTGGTCCAGCCGAACCGGCGCGCCAGCCGACCGAAATGGGTGTCGACGGTGATTCCTGGGATCCCGAACGCGTTGCCGAGCACCACGTTGGCGGTCTTGCGTCCGACGCCGGGCAGAGTGACCAGATCCTCGAGCTTGGCTGGTACCTCGCCGTCGAACCGCTCAATCAGGGCAGCTCCCAGCTTGAGCAGCGTGTCGCTCTTGGCGCGAAAGAAGCCCGTCGGGGTGATCAGCGCCTCCAGCTCGGCACGGTCGGCGCCGGCGTAGGCTGCCGCGTTGGGATAGCGGGCAAAGAGCACCGGAGTGACCGCGTTGACGCGCTTGTCGGTCGACTGCGCCGACAAGATGGTGGCGACCAGCAGCTCCAGCGGGTTGGTGAAGTCCAGCTCGCACTCGGCGTCCGGGTAGGTCTGTGCCAGCACCTTGTTGATGGTCCGAGCCCGCCGTACCAGCGCTGTTCGACTCTTGTCCATACTCGAGGGAAGCGCTCCTGTGCCCAGGGAATCTGCATCTGCTGACTCGGTTGCCACGGGTTCGGCCGCCGGGGTCGTCGTCATGGCTGCAGCCTACGTGTTGCGCCGACCGACCGCGGAAGACAGTCTCTTGCTGCGGCGACGCGAACGCCGTCCAGCGCGGTGGTGATTCGCGCCACACAGAGCGTTTCGACGGTAGCCTGGCCTAACGTCAGTCGGTGAACAGGAGGTCGCGTGGATCCCGAGGTGTTGAAGAAAGCCCCGCTGTTCGCTGGGCTGGAAGACGAAGCCGCCTCGGCACTGTCGGCCGCGATGGGCACCCTCAAGCTGAACCGAGGTCAGGTGCTGTTCCACGAGGGTGATGCCGAAGACCGGCTGTACGTGGTGGTCAGCGGCAAGATCAAGTTGGGCCGGAGCGGTTCAGCCGGCCGGGAGAACCTGCTGGCCGTGTTGGGACCGGGTCAGATGTTCGGCGAGCTGTCGGTGTTCGACCCCGGACCGCGCTCCACCACAGCCACAGCGGTGACGGCCTGCGAGCTGCGTACCCTCGAGCACGAGGAGCTGACCGGCTGGCTGACGGGGCGGCCCGAGGTGGTTCTCGGCTTGCTGGGTCAGCTAGCAGCCCGGCTCCGTCGGGCCAACGACGTGGTGGCCGACCTGGTCTTCTCCGACGTACCGGGGCGGGTCGCCAAGGCGCTGCTGGATCTGGCCAAACGGTTCGGCGACACCCGCGACGACGGGGTCCACGTCCACCACGACCTGACCCAGGAGGAGCTCGCCCAGCTGGTGGGCGCCTCCCGCGAGACGGTGAACAAGGCGCTGGCCGACTTCGCCACCCGCGGCTGGATCAGGCTGGAGCCCCGCTCGGTGACGCTGATCGACGTGGAACGGGTCGAGCGACGCGCCCGCTAGGGTCGGTGCTGCTCGGGTCAGCTTGACCCGAGCGTGACCTGAACCGTACGGCTCTCACCGTCGCGAACATAGGTTACCTCCACCGTCGTCCCCGGTGCGTAGAACCGGGTGGCCGCGATCAGGCCGTCGGCGCTGGTGGTGGCGAAGTCGTTGACCTTCGTCACTCGGTCGCCGGCCCGGAGGCCGGCCTTGTCGGCGGCACCACCGGGGACCACGCTCTGCAACAGCACCCCATCAGTGCTCGACTGCTGTGAGCCGGCGCCGCCCACGGTGACACCCATGGCCGCGTTGGTCGAGGTGCCGTTCCGGATCAGCTCGGCAGCGACCCGGGTGGCCACGTCGGCCGGGATGGCGAAGCCGATGCCGATATTGCCGGCCTGGCCGCCTTCACTCGATCCGGTGCTGGCGATCGAGGAGTTGATCCCCACCACGTCACCGTTGAGGTTCACCAGCGGACCGCCGGAGTTGCCCGGGTTGATGGCAGCGTCGGTTTGCACTGCCAGATACACCGCGTCGTTGTCGCTGCCGGAGCGAACAGGTCGAGCGGTGTTGGAGACGATGCCGCTGGTCACGGTGTCCGACAGGCCCAAGGGAGCGCCGACCGCGACGACAGCTTGGCCCACCTTGACCGAGGACGAGGTGGCGAACGTGGCCGGGGTGAGGTCCTTGACGCCGTCAACTTTGAGCACTGCGAGGTCGTTCTTGGGTGAGGTGCCGACCACCTTTGCCGTGGCAGTCCGTCCGTCGTCGAACACGACTGTGATGGTGCCCTGCCTGGTGGCGGTCTCCACTACGTGGTTGTTGGTCAGGATGTGACCGTCGGTGTCCAGCACCACGCCGGTGCCGGTGCCGCCCCCTTGTCCCGCCTGCACAGTGATGGTGACGACCGAAGGATCGATCCGGGCGGCAGCGGCTGTGATGGTGCCGTCCAGAACCGGGCTGTTCGCGGCCGGGACGGTGGTGACGCTGATCGGTGACGTTCCGCCGGGGGGCCCCTGGCTGTCGGTGACGTAGGCGTACGAACCGATCCCGGCGCCCGCACCGATCACCGCCGAGAGGGAGGCAGCAGCCATCATGGTGGCCAGACCGCGCCGCTTCGGCTTGGTCATCACGGACGCGGCACCGGCCGAGGCGGGGTGCTGCGGTGAGGGGAAGTCGGCCGCGGTGTAGCCCGCCAGTCTGCCGTCGGCGGTGAACCGAGGCCCGGGATGATCTCCCGGCGCGTCCGCCGCCCGGTGGCCGGAGCCGGGGCTAGTGGACCCGTCGCCGTAGCCAGGAGTCGTCCGCTGGCTGCTGTAGGTCGGGTTCGTCGGCTGACCGCCGTAGCCGGGGGCGTTCTGGTTACCACCGAACGGCGGCGTACTCGGTTCTGACGGGCCAGGAGAACTGTTCATGTCAACAAAGGTGCTCTCCCAGCCTGTGCGTACCCTGTGAGGATCGTCAGAGCTTGCTGGCAATCCGGGCCGGTCAGCGGTGCTGCACGCACAGTGGCGTGGAAGCGTCGGCCGCGCACAGCAGAGCCCGCCCCTTGCACTGCGCGGCGATGCAGTCACGATAGTCACTGGTTGCTGCCCCGCAGGTCTCACATATCCCGATGATCTTCGCCTGATCGGAGAAGTCGATCTTGATCCGGTCGTCGAAGACGTACAGTGACCCCTCCCACAACCCTGCGTCACCATAGGTCTCGCCGTACCGAACAACCCCGCCGTCGATCTGGTACACCTCGGAGAAGCCGCGCTTCACCATCATGGCGGACAACACCTCGCAGCGGACTCCGCCGGTGCAGTAGGTCACCACCGGCCGGTCCTTCAGATGGTCGTACCTGCCGCTGTCCAGCTCGGCGACGAAGTCCTTGGTGGTCTCCACCTCCGGCACGACCGCCCCCGAGAACCTCCCGATGGCTGCCTCGAATCGGTTCCGTGCGTCGAAGAAAGCCACCTCATCCCCGCGCGCCTCCACCAGCTCATGCACCTGCTCGGGAGCGAGGTGCCGTCCGGTCCCGACCACCCCGTCCCGGTCGACCGCGATCTCATTCGAAGCGCCGAAGGTCACCATCTCGTCCCGGACCTTCACGCTCAGCCGAGGAAACTCCTCGCCAGTGGCCTCACTCCACTTGAAGTCGATAGCGGCGAACGGCGGGTACTCCCGGGTCCGGCGGACATACTGCTTGACGGCAGCGACCTCGCCGGCGACAGTGCCGTTCAGCCCGTGCGGGGAGATGACGATCCTCCCCTTCAGTCCCAGGCGCTCGCACAAGTCTCGTTGCCACAACCGGATTGCGGGCGGGTCGGGCAGTGGCGTGAAGACGTAGTAGAGCAGCAGTTTGGAGATGGCCATGGCTGCAGCAGACTACCGAGATCCAGGTCCGGACAAGTACTCGAGCTGAGCGGCGACCGACTGTGCTGCTGCAAGCCGCAGGCTCGGGTCAATGTCGGCGTAGACGATGGCAACCACCTCAGACGCAGTACGGGCGCCCGCCGCCAGCGCCGCCCGTACCTGCTCCAGCCGCTCCAGCCGGTGCTGCCGGTACCACCTCAGCAGCTCTAGCGGGCGGGTCACCCGCGGCCCATGACCGGGCAGGATCTCCTTGACGTCGGCGTCGAGGACCGCAGCCTCCATGACGTCCAGTGACTCCAGGTACGCGGCCAGATCCCCGTCGGGGCTGGTGATCACCGCCGTACCACGGCCGAGCACCATGTCGCCGGACACCAGCCACCGCTGGGCATCCTCACCGTGCACCAGCAACGAGGTGGAGTCACTGGTATGACCGGGAGTGGAGATGGCCACCAGCTCAGCCCCTGGCACGGTGATCAACTCCCCGTGAACCAACGGCCCAACGCCGATCTGTTGCGTCGGGTCCGCGGCTCGGACGCCACATCCAGCCAGTGCGGCCAGCACGGGGGCGCCGTCGGAATGGTCAGAATGACGGTGGGTGAGAACGATGTCGGCGATCCCACCGGCACAGGCTTCCATGATCAACCGAAGATGATCATCGTCGGCTGGACCGGGGTCGGCCACCACCACAGCACCGCGCAGCGGATCCCCGACAATCCAGGTGTTGGTGCCATCCAGCGTCATCGGTCCCGGGTTGGGTGCGACCACCCGTCTCAGGTAGCCGGTGATCATCTCCACCGGCGGGTCAGTCATCCGCCAAGCCGAGCGGGACGACCGAAGCGCCGGCGCGCGCCGGCGACGGCCCGCTGCACGGTCATCTTTCCGGGCACTGCGGAGCCACCGGCTAGGCGCTGACGACCGGCTGGATCGAGGGCCGGCTGGCCACCTGCACGATCAGCTCCACCTCGACCGGCGCATCCAGAGGGAGCGAGGCCACTCCAACGGCGCTGCGGGCGTGCAACCCAGCGTCGCCGAACACCTCCCCAAGGAGCTGGCTGGCGCCATTTCCGACCGCCGGTTGGCCGGTGAAGTCGGGCGAGCTCGCAACGAAGACGACCACCTTCACCACCCGGACGACCTCATCCAGACTTTGCAGCTGCGCAGCGACCGCGGCCAGCGCGTTCAGCATTGCTGTCCGAGCGCAGGTGGTTGCCGTCTCGGCAGAGACCTGATCGCCAACCTTGCCGGTGGCCATCAGGGTGCCGTCGACGATCGGCACCTGGCCAGAGGTGTAGATCAGGTCCCCGGTTCGCACTGCCGGCACGTACGCCGCCAGCGGTTTCGCCACTGGCGGCAGGCTCAGACCGAGCTCGGCGAGCCTGGCTGCGGCATTGCTCACGCACTCGCTCCGGGCGCGTTGATCGGTCGCTTCAGATAAGCCACCAGGTTCTCCGGGGTCAGGCCTGGCACCACCTGCACCAGCTCCCAGCCGTCGGAACCCCAGTTGTCCAGAATCTGCTTGGTGGCGTGCACCAGAAGCGGAACGGTCACGTACTCCCATGTAGTCATGGGCACACTGTATCGACGGACACCGTCAAGCCTGGCTCCCCGCCACCATCGTCGGCGCGCACCTGCGGTGCTCCGACATCGGCGGAAACAGGGCTGTGGGAGGCAGGCACTACGATCGACCACATGACGTTCCGGGTGATGCGCATGGCCGACGCCACGCACCCGGGACCGGTTACCGGTCGACACCAGGCGCGTCCGTGACGCGCACGCCTCCCGCTCGAGCCAGGGTGGGGCCGGACCTGCAGCACGACCTGCACATCGTGACCGGCAAGGGCGGCACCGGTAAGACCACCATCGCGGGGGCGCTAGCTGCCGCGCTGGCGACCGAGGGCCGACGGGTGCTGCTGTGCGAGGTGGAGGGCAGACACGGCATCTCCGAGCTCTTCGGTACCTCGCCGCTGGTGGGCGCCGAGGAACGCCGGCTGTGCCGCACCCCCACCGGCGGGGAGGTCTTCGGGCTGTCGATCGACGCCGAGGACGCCCTGCTGGAGTACCTCGAGACCTTCTACCACCTCGGCCTGGCGGGCAAGGCGCTCGACAGGTTCGGTGCCGTTGACTTCGCCACCTCGATCGCGCCCGGGCTGCGTGACGTACTCCTGACCGGCAAGGTGTACGAGTCAGTCCGCCGCTCCACCACGGACCGGCCCAACGCCTACGACGCCGTCGTCCTGGACGCCCCGCCCACTGGGCGGATCGCGCAGTTCCTCAACGTGCACGAGGCGGTGTCGGGGCTGGCGAAGGTGGGCCCGATCGCGGGCCAGGCGGACTCGATCATGCGGGTCCTGCGTTCGTCCACCACCGTGGTGCACATCGTCACCCTCCTCGAGGACATGCCGGTGACCGAGACCGAGGAAGCCATCGCCGACCTGCGCCCCACGCGCATCCACGTGGGTACCGTGATCGCCAACAAGGTCACCGCCACACCGCTGGACCCCGGTCAGCTCCAGCTGGCCGCAGCCGCGGCCCATCCGTTCGCCATCGCGTCACTGACCCCCCGCCAGAACGAGATGCTGGCCGCGGAGTTCGCCTCCGAGGCGGCCCGGATCCTGCAGGAACGCTCACGGCGAGAGACGCTGGCCAGCTTCGGCGTACCGATGGTCGAGGTCGACTTCGACCCCGGCGGCATCGACGAGGGAGCTCTGTTCGGCATCGCCGACCAGCTCAGCAAGCAGCTGAGCGACGAGGTGAGCTGATGTCAGCCCCAGTCCTGGACGTCGACCACATCATCGGCGATCTCGGCACCAAGATCGTCATCTGCTGCGGGTCCGGCGGCGTCGGCAAGACGACCACCGCCGCGGCGCTGGCCGTACGGGCTGCGGAAGCGGGACGGCGAGTCGTCGTCCTGACCATCGACCCTGCTCGCCGGCTGGCCCAGTCGTTGGGGCTTGGCGAACTGGACAACACCCCGGCGCCGGTCAGCGGGGTCGACACCTCCAACGGAGGCAGTCTCGACGCCATGATGCTCGACATGAAGCGGACCTTCGACGACGTGGTGCTGGCGCACTCCACGCCGGAGAAGGGGCAGCAGATTCTTGCGAACCCCTTCTACCAGGCCCTGTCCTCCTCCTTCGCCGGCACCCAGGAGTACATGGCGATGGAGAAGCTGGGACAGCTGCACAACGAGTCGGAGAACGGCGGAAGCTGGGACCTCATCGTTGTCGACACACCTCCGGCGCGGTCGGCGCTTGACTTCCTGGACGCGCCGGAGCACCTCAGCTCGCTGCTGGACGGCCGATTCCTCCGGCTGCTGCTCACCCCGGCCCGGGGACCGTTCAAGCTGATGAGCGTGGGGTTCACGCTGGTGTCCACTGCGATGAACAAGGTGCTGGGGACCCAGGTCGTCACAGATGTGCAGACGTTCGTCACTGCGTTCGAGGCGCTGTTCGGTGGATTCCGGGCTCGTGCGCAACAGACCTTTGAGCTGCTCTCCTCCGAGCACACCACCTTCTTCGTGGTTGCTACCGCCGAGCGGGACGCGCTGCGTGAGGCGGCGTACTTCGTTGACCGGCTGACGGAGGAGGGGATGCCACTGTCCGGGGTTGTGGTCAACCGGGTTCATGCCAGCGCCGTCAAGGTGTCGGCCGACCGCTCGCTGGCGCTAGCCGAAGACCTGGATTCGGCAGACCAGCCGATCGAGGTCATGGCGTTGCAGCGTCACGCGGCGGTGATGCGGGTGATCGAGCGGGAGCAGATGTTGCTGCACCGGTTCTCTTCGTCGCGACCCAACGTCGCCCGGACCCAAATCCAGGCTCTACCGACCGATGTCACCGATCTTGAGTCACTTCGTCGGGTGGGCAGCCTGCTTTCCGCACAACACCAGGCTCCAGGATGCGACGTCTGAGCGTTGCCGAAGCAGCAAGCGACGCTCCCGCTCGGTCATCCCACCCCACACGCCCCATTCGATCCGGTTGTCCAGCGCTTCGGCCAGACACTCTGAACGGACCGGGCAGCCCGAGCACAACAGGCGTGCCCGCTTCTGGTCAGCCGCCTCCGGAAACAGAGCGTCCTCCATCCCCCGGCACTTGGCCAACATGGTCCAGTCTTCCCGATGTACTGCAGTCACGGTCTTTCCCCCTTCTGTGACAGCTCTGCCCGGCTTTCCCCAATCCGGACATGGCAATACGTATGGTACGAACGGATTGCTTGCGTGGCTAGAGCCATCTGGGCAATAGTTTGCAGTTTGTGACCGAAGGGGCGAATAAAACGTTCAGGAAGCGTAATTCGGTCTCCGGAACGCCGTCACGTACCCTGATTACCATGCCCTTCAGCCCGAAACGTCTCGGCAACGTCGCGTACTCGCTGATCATGTTCCTCGTGGTCAGCGCGCTCGCGGGTGTCCTGGTCGCCGGGCTGTTCCTGCCCTTCGCTGGTATCGCCGGCGTCAGCAGTCGAGCCGCGGCCGAGGAGCTCAACAACCTCCCGGCCGAGTTTGATACCCCAGAACAGGCGGAACGGACGAAGGTGCTGCTGGCCGATGGCAGCACGCTGGCCTACTTCTACGACGAGAACCGGGTCTATGTCGGGCTGGACAAAATTGCGCCGGTGATGCGGCAAGCGCAGCTGGCCATCGAGGACCACCGGTTCTACGAGCATGGCGCACTTGACCTGAAGGCCACCTTGCGCGCCTTCGTCCGCAATCAGGCCGCCGACGGGGTCTCCCAGGGTGGGTCCTCGATCAGCCAGCAGTACGTGAAGATGGTCCAGGTTGAGGCCTGCCAGGCCAAGGGCGACGAAGCGTGCGTCCGCGAGGTCCAGGCACCTACGTACGAACGCAAGATCCGTGAGCTCCGTTACGCCATCGCCTTGGAGAAGAAGCTGTCCAAGGATGAAATCCTGGAGCGCTATCTCAATATTGCCTACTACGGCGACGGCGCGTACGGCGTCGAGGCCGCAGCCAGGCACTACTACTCCACCACGGCGGCCAAGCTGACTCTGCCACAGGCCGCGATGCTGGCCGGTCTGGTGCAGAACCCGGACACGCGGAACCCGGTCAAAAACCCGATCGCGGCTGATGACCGCCGCGATGTCGTGATCAACCGGATGGCAGAGCTGAAGCTGATCTCGGCCGACCAGGTCAAGGGCGCCAAGGCCGTTAAGTTCGACAAGTCAAAGGTGAAGTCCACCCGCAGCGGCTGCGTCGGCACCCGGTACCCGTTCCTGTGTGACTACGTGTACCGGACGCTCAAGAACACCGAAAGCCTCGGCGCCACGGTGGAGGAG
Source organism: uncultured Propionibacteriaceae bacterium (assembly GCA_902805915.1). Lineage (GTDB taxonomy): Bacteria > Actinomycetota > Actinomycetes > Propionibacteriales > Propionibacteriaceae > Microlunatus. The sequence goes on from CADCUO010000165.1 coordinate 16,734, forward strand.
CGCGAGAACATGATCAAGCGCGGCGGTCTGACGATCAAGACTGCGATCGACCCCGAAAGCCAGGACAAGGCTCAGGAGTCGGTCTCGTCCGTGGTGGACCCCAAGGATCCGGTGATCTCCACCATGAACATGATCGAGCCAGGTACCGGTCTGATCGTGGCGATGGCTCAGAGCCGGCCCGTGATGGGCAGCAACGCCAAGAAGGGCGAGACCTACTGGAACTACTCCGCAACCCCGGACATGGGCGGAATCCAGGGATACCAGGCCGGGTCGACGTTCAAGTCGTTCACCGCCGCAGCAGCTCTGGAGAAGGGCATTCCGCTGAAGAAGCGGTACAACGCTCAGAAGACGATGAACTTCTCCGGTAAGCGCTACGACACCTGCCAGGGCAAGAAGCGGGTGTACGGGAAGTGGAAGGTCAGCAACTCCACCGGCACCAATGGCCGGATGGACATGTACCGCGCCGCGCAGCGGTCGGTGAACACCTACTTCGTGCAGCTCGAGCTGGAAACCGGGATGTGCGCGGTGACCCAGATGGCGGAGAAGCTGGGCGTCAAGCTCGGTACGCCTGACCGGGACTTGGTCGACTACTACCAGGACAAGCCGTCGTTCACCCTGGGCTCAGTGGAGGTCAGCCCGCTGTCCATGGCGGAGGCGTACGCCACCTTCGCCGCCCGCGGAATCCACTGCAACCCGATCGTCGTGGACACGATCACCACCCGCGACGGCAGGGAGCTCACTCCGGCGAGCGCCGACTGCAAGCGGGTGATCAAGGAGGAGGTGGCCGACGGCGTCAACAAGCTGCTGGGCAGCGTGATGACCAAGGGCACCGGAACCCGCGCCGCGACATCGGACAAACGCCCTCAAGCCGGCAAGACCGGAACCATCGACAGCAACGAGGCGGTCTGGTTCGTCGGCTACACCCCTGAGATCGCCGGGGCGTCGATGATCTCCATCGACAACCAGAAGGCGCCGTTCCGGAAGGGCCAGCCCGGCTTCCGTAAGCGGGGCGTGAAGGACTACCGACTTCCCGCTAGCGGCACCTTCTTGGAGGGCACCGGCAGCGGTGACGCCGGCATGAAGATCTGGAAGCCGGTGATGGAGTCCTACCTGAAGAAGGTGCCGGACACCTCGTTCAAGGCGC
>CADCUO010000166.1 GCA_902805915.1 uncultured Propionibacteriaceae bacterium
CAAGCCGGGCATGTTGTAGCGCAGCGCAGCCAACCGTTCCCACGGGTCCTCGTTCAGGAACCGCAGGGCGACGTCGTAGGTAGCACCGCCCCAGCACTCCACCGAGAACAGCTCCGGGGTCATCCGGCCGACGTACGGGGCGATCCGGAGCAGGTCCTTGGTCCGTACCCGGGTCGCCAGCAGCGACTGGTGAGCGTCGCGGAAGGTGGTGTCGGTGACTTCCACCGCGGTCCGGCTTCGCAGGTCCGCGGCGAACCCGGATGGCCCAAGCTCGAGCAGCCGCTGCCGGGAACCGTGCGGGGAGGGCTTGCTGAGGTCGACGCCCGCCGGCCGCTTGTCGCCCGGGTCCAAGCGGGTGGGTGCCTCGCCGTGGGGCCGGTTCACCGTCACCTCGGCCAGCCAGCGCAGCAGCCGGGTGCCCCGGTCGGCCGGCGCGTGGGTGGTGAGGAGGTTCTGCCGCTCCTCGATGAAGGCGGTAGATACGTTGCCGGCAATGAAGTCGGCGTCCTCCAGCACCGCCTGCAGGAACGGGATGTTGGTGCTGACGCCGCGGATCCGGAACTCGGCCAACGCGCGCCGGGCGCGCGCGACCGCAGCCGGGAAGGTTCGGCCCCGGCAGGTCAGCTTGACCAGCATGGAGTCGAAGTGCGCGCTGATCTCAACGCCGGTGTCGGCAGTGCCGCCGTCCAGCCGTACCCCGGCGCCACCCGCCGTCCGGTACGCGGTGATGGTGCCGGTGTCGGGACGGAAGCCGTTGGTCGGGTCCTCGGTCGTGATCCGGCACTGCAGCGCCGCACCGTTGATCCGGATGTCGTCCTGGGAGAGGCCGAGGTCGGCCAGGCTCTCGCCGCTGGCGACCCGCATCTGGGCCTGGACCAGGTCGACGTCGGTGATCTCCTCGGTAACGGTGTGCTCCACCTGAATCCGCGGGTTCATCTCGATGAAGACGTGCTGGCCGGCGCGTTCCCCTTCGGTCTCGACCAGGAACTCCACCGTGCCGGCACAGGAGTAGTTGAGCGACTTGGCGAACTTCACCGCGTCCCGGCAGAGTGCCTCGCGCAGCTTCGGGTCGATGTTGGGCGCCGGAGCGATCTCGATGACCTTCTGATGACGTCGCTGGATAGAGCAGTCACGCTCGTACAGGTGGATGGTGTTGCCCTGCTCGTCGGCGAGGATCTGGACCTCGATGTGGCGCGGTCGACGGACTGCCTGCTCGATGAACACTGTCGGGTCCCCGAAGGCACCTTCGGCCTCGCGCATCGCCTGGGAGAGAGCTTCCCGGAGCCCTGCCGGGTCGCTGACCCGGCGCATGCCGCGGCCTCCGCCGCCGGCCACGGCCTTGACGAACACCGGAAAGCCGATCTGCTCTGCGGCCGCCACCAGTGCGTCGATGTCGGCCGACGGCGCGGTGGACTTCAGGGTCGGGATCCCGGCAGCCTTGGCCGCAGCCAAGGCGCGGACCTTGTTGCCGGCCAGCTGCAGCACGTCTGCCGGAGGACCGATAAAGGTGATCCCAGCCTCGGCACAGGCCCTGGCCAGCTCTGGGTTCTCGCTGAGGAAGCCGTAGCCGGGATAGACGGCATCGGCGCCGGACTTCTGCGCGGCCCGGATGATCTCGGCGATATCGAGGTACGCCCGGACAGGGTGCCCCTTCTCGCCGATCTGGTACGCCTCGTCGGCCTTGATCCGGTGGACCGCGTTGCGGTCCTCCCACGGGAAGACGGCAACCGTCTGCGCCCCCAGCTCGTAGGCGGCGCGGAAAGCGCGAACCGCGATCTCTCCACGGTTGGCGACCAGTACTTTGGCGAACATATGGCCGAGGTTATCTGTCGTGTGTTACCGCGCCGATACGACCGCCCAGCAGGTGGATGGACGGTGCTACGCCACTTTGATGTGCGAGGTCAAGCACTGTCTCATGCAGCGGGCCGGTCTGTCGGCAGGTCGTGCCTGCCCAGCCACCGCCATGCCCGTTAGGCATGCTGCTTGAACCGCACAGAACGCCCACCTGCCGCCAGCGCAGGGACTAATCTCGAGTTGTGAGTGCATCACGGATAGCGGTGCTGGCGGCGATCGGCGCGGTTGTGGCATGGGGGCTGAAGGCGGTCGCGATCGGGTTCGCTGGCGGGTTGGACAAGAGCCCCTTGGAGAGTCCTCTCTTCGGAGTTGGGCTGGTCGCGATCGTTGTCGCGCTGGCGTCGCTGGGCGTCGCCGTTGCGGGCAACCGTCCGCTCGCAGTCAAGGTCATCGCCGGCGTAGTCGGCGTCCTTATCGGCGTGGCGCTCTCGGCGTTGGCCTCGTACGTCGCAGCGGCCGTCATCCCGGAGTCGGCTGGCTGGGTCCAGGAGGAGGCAGGCTTATGGTTCTCCGCCCTGCTCGCCCTTGGTGCGACCGGCTACTGGCACCTTCAGCGGGCGCGCACGGCGCCGGTCGCTGAGTCACCGGCACACTGACTTCCTGACCTGCTGGCTTAGGCGACCTCAGTGGCCGCCGCCGAGGCGGCGACAACCCGCAGATGTCGACGGCGCCCGATCACTGCTGCGGAGAGCAGCACTCCTAGGACCGTGAGACCGCCACCGCCGATCAACGTCCAGCGCGGCCCCAGCACCTCCCCCACCCAGCCGAGGATGGGCGAACCGAGCGGAGTCCCGCCCATCAGCACCATCGCGTACAGCGCCATCACCCGGCCGCGCAGCTGCGGGTCGACGCTGAGCTGGAGCGAGGCGTTGGATGCGGTCAGCGTCAGCAGGGCGGCGAGACCGAGCACCGGCAAGATGGCGGCGAAGCTCCAGTAGTTGGGCATCAGGCCGGCCACAATCTCGATCACACCAAAGATCAGGGCCATCGCCACGATGAACCGGCCCCGCGGAGCCGTGCGCCGGCGCGCCGCAAGCAAGGCGCCCGCCAGCGAGCCGACCGCCATGAACGTACCGAGGATGCCGTACTCCTCCGGCCCCTTGCGGAACTCCTGCTGCGCCATCAGGGCCGAGGTCATCTGGAAGTTCATCCCGAACGTGCCGACGAAGAAGACGACGAACATCACCAGCATGATGTCACTCCGGCTGCGTACGTACGCCATCCCCTCTCGGATCTGCCGCTTGGCTCGCGCCGCCGGCGCGGTGATCTGCAGTTTGCTGGCATCGATCAGGATCAGGACCGCGAAGAAGGCGCCGTAGGTGACCGCGTTGGACAAGATCGCCCAGCCCGTACCGAAAGCTGCGATCACCAGACCTGCCAGGGCCGGGCCGACGATCCGCGCCGCATGGAAGGTGGCCGAGTTCAGGCCGATCGCGTTCGGCAGCAGCTGGGGACCGACGACCTCGGAGACGAAGCTCTGGCGAGCCGGGTTGTCGAAGGCGGTGCCCATTCCGAACAGAAAGGCGATCAGATAGACGTGCCAGGTGACGGCGACACCGGTGATCGCCAGCACGCCGAGGCCGGCGGCGCAAACGGCCATCCAGATCTGGGTCAGCTTTAGGATCAACCGCTTGTCGATGCGGTCCGCGATGAGGCCGCCGTAGGCCGAGAACAGCAACATCGGCAGGAACTGCAGTGCAGTGGTGATGCCGACTGCGAGTCCCGACCCGCCGGAGAGCTCCAGCACTAGCCAGTCCTGCGCCACCCGCTGCATCCAGGTGCCGATGTTCGAGACGAATGACCCTGAGGCGTAGATGCGGTAGTTGCGGTTGCGGAGCGCGGAGAACATCCCCGTACTCGCTGAACCGGCTTCGGTGCGATCAGCTGCGGTCGTCGTCTCCACCCTCAAGCGTGGTTCACCTTCTCCAAGATGGTGACGGCCTTCCGCAGTACGTCGCGCTCGCCTGGGTCCAGCTCGGCGATCCGTCTAGCCAGCCACTCATCTCGTCGGCGGCGGTTGGCCAGGAGGATCTGCCGGCCGGAGTCGGTCAGGGTGACCACGCACTGACGCTTGTCAATGGAGTGGGTCTTGCGGGCCAGGTATCCGCGGCCCTCCAGCCCATTGACGATCCTGGTCATCGACGGCGGCTGCACCTTCTCCAGCGCAGCCAGCTCCCCCATCAGCAAATCACCGTGGTTCAGCAGCACTGACATGGCAGAGAGCTGATTTGTGTTCAGCTCGAGGGACTCGTCTCGCATCTGGCGCAGCCGTCGAGCCAGCCGCAGCACCGACGGGCGGAGGGCGCTCGCCAGGCCGGCGTTGGTTCTGAGGTCAGGGCTGGTCACTGACCCCAAGAATAATCTTTAGCAGTGCTAATTACAACTGCTAAGCGTCGACTCCCGTCGATACGCATCCACGTAAGGCCCCGGAGTCGACGCCTCCGACCGAGTCAGCCGACCAGCCGACCCAGCAGCCCCTGGATGAAGTAGATGACGAAGGCGGCCGAGATCACGTACATCAGCGGGTGCACCTGCTTGGCCTTACCGCGGGCCAGCTTGAGCACCACGAACATGATGAACCCGGCCCCGATGCCCACGGTGATGGAGAAGGTGAAGGGCATCAGTGCCATGGTGAGGAAGGCGGGCAGGCCCTCCTCGAGGTCGTCCCACTTCACCTTCACCACCTGGCTCATCATCAAGAACCCCACGAAGACCAGTGCCGGAGTGACGGCCTCCGACGGCACGATGTTGATCAACGGCGCCAAGAACATGGCCAACAGGAAACCGATGCCGGTAACTACCGACGCCAGTCCGGTACGTGCGCCTTCCGCGACCCCGGCGGCCGACTCGATGTAGGAGGTGTTGGACGAGACCGACCCGACGCCCCCTGCAGCAGCGGCAACGGAGTCGACCATCAAGATCGCGCTGACCTTGGGCGGGTTCCCGGCCTCGTCCAGCAGGTCACCTTCGGCACCGACGGCCACGACAGTGCCCATGGTGTCGAAGAAGTCGGCGAGCAGCAGGGCGAACACCAGCAGCGCCAGCGGCAGGAACAGCCGCAGGCTGAACCCGTCAGCGAAACTGGGTCGGAAGGCACCGAAGACGCTGACGTTACCGACCAGGCTGAGGTCCGGCACCGACACCACCTGGTTCAGCTGCGGCACATTGAGCACCCAGCCCGTCGGGTTCTGATCGCCGATCTTCGGGCCCACCTTGGCGAAGAGCTCGATGATGACGGCGACGATGGTGGTGGCCACGATCGAGATCAGCAACGCGCCGCGGACCCGCTTGGCGTACAGCACAGCGACGGCAAACAGGCCGATCACGAAGACCAGCATCGGCCAGCCCATCAGCGACCCACCAACACCCAGCTCCACCGGCGGACCGCCGACCGGCTTGCGCACGATCCCACCGTCGACCAGTCCGACGAAGGTGATGAACAAGCCGATGCCGACCGAGATGCCGGTACGGAGCGACCGCGGGACCGCCTTGAACACCGCGGTACGGAAGCCCGTGAGCACCAGCAGGGCGATCAGCACACCCTCGATCACGACCAGACCCATCGCCTGCGGCCACGTCATCCGCGGCGCAATCACAAAGGCCAGCAGCGCGTTCAGCCCGAGCCCGGTGGCCAGACCGATGGGGAAGCGGCCGACAACACCCATCAAGATGGTCATCAGACCGGCCACCAGCGCAGTCGCCCCGGCGACCAGGGTGATCGCCTGGTCCACGTTGGCGCCGATCACCTGGCCGGCCTGGTCCTTCCAGGGCAGTCCGCCCAGCAGGTTGCCGTTGACGTCGGGCGCCGTACCGATGATCAAGGGGTTCAAGGCGATGATGTACGCCATGGTGAAGAACGTCACCAACCCGCCGCGGATCTCGCGGGCCCAGGTCGAGCCGCGGGCGGTGATCTCGAAGTAACGGTCGACTGCCCCCACCTGGGATGCATCGGGACGGACTGCTCGTGCTGCCTTGGGGGACCTCGTGACCATGCCCGCATCGTAGAGTTACTGATGTGACCGATGCGCCCACCCCTCCACCCAGTGAACAGCCTGACGGTGAGCAGGCCGCTCGGCCCGCCGCGCAGCATCACTTC
>CADCUO010000167.1 GCA_902805915.1 uncultured Propionibacteriaceae bacterium
AACGCACGCGAGTTCGGGGTACGGATCCACAGCCTCGGCGATCTTGATCAAGGTGTGGTGCACATCATCGGCCCCCAGCTGGGCCTCACCCAGCCCGGCATGACGGTCGTCTGTGGCGACTCGCACACCTCAACCCATGGCGCTTTCGGGGCGCTGGCCTTCGGCATCGGCACGTCCGAGGTCGAGCACGTGCTGGCCACGCAGACATTGCCGCAGGCGCGACCGAAGACAATGGCCGTCAACATCAACGGCGAACTGCCCGTAGGCGTCACTGCCAAGGATCTGGTGTTGGCGCTGATCGCCAAGGTTGGTACCGGTGGTGGTCAGGGTTATGTAGTCGAGTATCGAGGCTCCGCCATCGAGAACCTCTCCATGGAGGGGCGGATGACCATCTGCAACATGAGCATCGAGTGGGGGGCCAAGGCCGGTTTGATGGCTCCAGACCAAACCACCTTCGACTACCTCAAGGGACGTCCGCACGCTCCACAGGGTGAGGAGTGGGACGCTGCGGTTGAATACTGGAAGACACTCAAGACTGACCCTGATGCCACCTTCGACGCCGAAGTCGATCTTGACGCCAGCCAGCTCGCCCCGTTCGTGACCTGGGGCACCAATCCGGGGCAGGGTGTCTCACTGGGGGGCCGCGTCCCTGATCCGGAGGAGTTCATCCAGGAGGGCGACCGGACGGCGGCCGAGAAGGCACTGCAGTACATGGACCTGAGACCAGGTCAGGCAATGCGCGATATCGCTGTGGACACGGTGTTCCTTGGCTCCTGCACCAACGGCAGGATCGAGGACCTGCGAAGCGCGGCGGAGATTCTCCGGGGCCGACACGTGGCCGAGAACGTCCGAATGCTGGTGGTGCCGGGTTCGGCTCGGGTCAGGCTCGAGGCGGAGTCGGAGGGTCTGGACATCGTCTTCAAGGAGGCTGGAGCCGAATGGCGTGCCGCCGGCTGCTCCATGTGTCTGGGAATGAACCCCGACCAGCTTGCGCCCGGTGAACGCGCCGCCTCAACCTCCAACCGCAACTTCGAGGGCCGGCAGGGCAAAGGTGGCCGGACCCACCTGGTCTCACCCCCCGTGGCTGCTGCCACCGCAGTAGTCGGCAAGCTCAGCGCACCAGCGGATCTGTAAGGAGCCAGACGATGGAGAAATTCACAACGCATACCGGTACCGCAGTGCCGCTGCGGCGCAGCAACGTCGACACCGACCAGATCATCCCGGCGGTCTATCTCAAGCGGGTTACCAAGACCGGCTTCGAGGACGGGCTATTTGCTGCCTGGCGGAACGACCCGGCCTTCGTGCTCAACCAGCCGGTGTACGCCGGCGCGACCATCTTGATACCCGGACCCGACTTCGGCACCGGCTCATCTCGTGAGCACGCAGTGTGGGCGCTTCAGAACTACGGTTTCAAGGTCGTCATCGGTTCCCGCTTCGGTGACATCTTCAAGGGCAACTCCGGCAAGGCCGGTCTGCTGATAGCTGTCGTCGACCAGAAGATCATCGAGGAACTATGGGAGTTCGTCGAGGCCAACCCGGCCAGCCCGCTCACGGTTGATCTTGGTGAGCGGCGGATCAGCGCGGAGGGGTTCGAGACACACTTCGAGATCGACGACTACACCAGATGGCGTTTGATGGAGGGTCTGGATGACATCGGACTCACGTTGCGCCAGGTGGATCTGATCGACGCGTTCGAAAGCCAGCGACCGGCTTTCAAGCCGAAAACGCTGCCCGCGAAGGTCGAATCGGGCTCCTAGCACGCCAATTGACCGATAAATGGCAAGGACACGGACGATTTAGGTCGATTGGTCATTGTTTGTTCGGACCACTTTCCCTAGCGTTATGGGTGCAGACGTAAAGTGCGGCTGCCCAGATGCCTGTGAAGGCTGGGGAAGTGTTCGAGGAGGAAGCCGTGAACAAGGCGCAATTGATCGAGGCGTTGTCTGCGCACTACGAAGGCAGCAAGGGTGAGGCGGCCAAGGCGCTCAACGCAGTGGTGGAGACCATCACCCACAAGACTGCATCTGGGGAGAAGGTTTCGATCACCGGGTTCGGTGTCTTCGAGAAGGTGCACCGCTCGGCTCGCATGGTCCGCAACCCTCGTACGGGGGAGCGCAAGCGCGCGAAGGCGACAGCGGTACCGCGGTTCCGAGCCGGCTCCGACCTCAAGGCCTTCGTGTCTGGTGAGAAGAAAGTGCCCAAGCCGACGAAGAAAGCCGCCGCCGCCAAGGCCGCTGCGGCGAAAACCGCAGCGGCCAAGACGACCACCACGAAGACAGCAGCCTCTCGGGCGACCACCACCAAGTCGACTGCGACAAAGACAGCCGCCGCCAAGTCGCCCGCGACCAAGGCAACCACCACCAGATCCACAGCGTCAAAGGCGGCTGTTGCCAAGGCCACGCCTCGCAAGGCTCCCGCCAGCAAGGCCGCTCCCGCAAAGAAGGCGCCAGCGAGCAAGGCAACGGGCAAGGCCGCCGCAACTAAGGGGACGGCGGCAAAGTCGACGGCCACGAAGTCGACCACCAAGTCGACTGCCACCAAGGCCCCGGCCAAGAGCACCGCAAAAAAGACGTCCGTCAGCAAGGCAGCACCGGCGAGGAAGAGCGCGACCAGCAAGGCGTCGGCTGCCAAGTCCAGTGTGAGCAACGGAACCACCGCCAAGAAGACGTCTGCCCCCAAGACCGCGGCAAAGAGCTAAACTTAGCTCAACACCAAGGGTTCCCGACCGGCCGCTGGCGCCGGCTCGATCCCTTGGTGTTGAGCCGCAGCACCCCTTCGTTGCCAGGTTTCATAGCCAGGCCGACAGAACCCGGTCCGCGCTGGTCACCGCATGCAGGCGCTGACCGGTGTTGAGCCTGCGGAGTGGGGGATCGACTGCCGCCCGGGGGATTCGTATCCGGTAGCCGTCAGCTGTGATGCCGAGATGATCATGTCCGGTGTCGCCGGCCACGGTGACGCTTCGGTAGCGACCCAGCGACTGGGAGTTCGGATCGAACAATCCCCCGGTGGCTCCGCCGATACCGAGGCGGAAGGCCTCGAAAAGATCCGCCTGGGAATCGACATCGCGGCGAGCGTCCGGCACCGGTAGACCGAGAAGGTCATTACTGAGTGGGACTGCGCCCGAGCTGAGGTGGGCCTCCGCGGACGCACCTTGGAAACGGGGGTCGAGCGGTCCAGTGGTACTGAACAGCATCGTGGTACCGACGCCGGAGGCATCGGCTAGGTAGGACCGGGGAAACTTCGCGGCGGTCGCCAGCACCCGACGCAGCGACGAATCCGACAAGGCCGGCAGGTCACCTACGCAGGCGAACACCGACGGCGATCCCAATGCCTGCAGGTGTTCCGCGCCGTCCGTCAGAGCGGCGTTCAAACCCGCGCGGCCGGACTCGGCGATCACCTGCGGATACAGGTCGTAGCACCGGAGCGCCGCTGCCAGTCCCGGCTGGTCGCTGACCACCACCACCCGGGCGGCAACCGCGGTGACCACCCGCAGGGTGTCTAAGGCCATCGCCCAGGCGAGGCGACGCCGCAACGGGTCAGGCAGCGACCCCAGCCGTGACTTAGCCTGCTCGGTGGGCTTCAGAGCGATGACGGCACCGAACGTGCTCCCAGGTGGGGACGGCTGGTCCATGGCAGACGATGCTGCCATGAGGCTCTAGGCTGATGCCAACTCGTCGCCGACCGCCAGCGACGTACCGCCGGGTACGTCGACGACACCCAGAGGTACAGATGTCCAGATCGCCCGCCCTGCGGCCCATTCGCGAGGTGAACACCGAGCCCGCCGAGCGAACCCTGATCCGTGTCGTCTGGTTCCTCAACGAGATCTTCAAGCGGCTCACCAACCGCGATTGGCGCGACGTCGAGAAGATCCCGAAGACCGGCGGTGTCATCTTCGTGGTGAACCACATCTCCAACATCGACCCGATCTCGCTTGGCCAGTTCATTGTCTATGCCGGTCGATGGCCGCGCTATCTCGGAAAGGCATCCTTGTTCCGGATCCCGGTGGTGGGGAAGATCATCACCGCCTGCGGACAAATCCCGGTTGAACGGAACTCTCGCAATGCCAAGGAGGCGCTGAGCCGCGCGATCGCAGCCGTGAACCAAGGAAAGTCGATCATCATCTATCCCGAGGGAACGATCACCCTCGATCCCGCCCTATGGCCGATGGCGGGGAAGACAGGTGCGGCCCGGATAGCGCTGGCAACCGGCGCTCCGGTCGTTCCGGTGGGCCAGTGGGGTTCGCAGGATCTGATGCCGGGCAAGAAGGCCCGTCTCCCGAAGTTCTTTCCCCGCAAGACGGTGAGCTTCCAGGCGGGCGACCCGCTGCCGCTGGACGACCTGCGGGGTCAGCCGATTTCCCCTGCGATCCTGCGGGAAGCCACCAACCGGATTATGGATGCGATCACCCAGCTCGTCGCCCAGCTCCGGGAAGAGGATCCACCGGCAGTCAGAGTCGACCCGAGTCGACGCCCAGCCGCTGCGACCACCGACCTCACCCAAGCCGGGCCACAAAGTGAGGAGCTGGCGTGAGCAGGGTTGCGGTGATGGGAGCAGGCTCCTGGGGGACTGCGTTCGCGCTCACCCTGTGCGACGCCGGGAACGAGGTCACCATCTGGGCGCGCCGCCCGGAGCTGGCTCGCACGATCAATCTCGAGCACCGCAACGTCGACTATTTCCCGGCCATCGAGCTGTCTCCCTCGCTGGTCGCAGTGACGGATCCAATCGAGGCAATGGCTGCTGCAGAGTTCGTCGTCCTCGCCGTACCGTCGCAGTCGCTCCGCGCCAACCTGGGGGAGTGGGCGATCCCGAAGGATGCCGTGGTGGTGAGCCTGGCCAAGGGGATCGAGCTGGGGACCGGCCTACGGATGAGCCAGGTGATCGAGCAGACTGCTGAGATCTCCAACGACCGGATCGCGGTCGTGTCCGGGCCGAATCTTGCAGGGGAGATCGCCGAGCGCCGCCCATCAGCCAGTGTGGTCGCCAGCGTCTCGGACCGCACTGCCGATGCGCTGCAGGCGATCTGCCACACACCGACCTTCCGTCCGTACACCAACACCGACGTCGTGGGCTGCGAGCTCGGCGGTGCGACGAAGAACGTGATCGCCTTGGCGGTAGGGATGGCGATCGGAATCGGCTTGGGCGACAACGCCACCGCCTCGGTGATCACCCGGGGGCTTGCCGAGATCACCCGGCTCGGAGTAGCGCTGGGCGCTAACCCCTTCACCTTCTCCGGGCTGGCTGGTTTGGGAGACCTGGTGGCGACCTGCTCGTCACCCCTGTCCCGGAACCGGACGTTCGGTGTGGAGCTCGGCAAGGGCCGTACGGTCGCTGAGATCACCGCCTCCACCAGGCAGGTGGCCGAGGGAGTGAAGTCGTGCGCCTCCATCCAGGCCCTAGCCGCACGGAGCGGGGTCGAGATGCCGATCGTGGAGCATGTCGCCGCTGTTATCGCCGGCGAGCTGTCGCCGCGCCAGATGCTCACGGCCATGATGTCGCGCTCCGCGAAGCCGGAGCGCTACTGACGCTGCGTCCTCGGCCGACTACTGCCCACCTGCAGTCGAGTACGGCGGCAGCGACCTCAGAGCGTGCTCCAGGTCGGCCCACAGGTCCTCGACGTGCTCGATGCCGACCGACATCCGGATCAGGCCGTCGGGAACGCTGGACAGCTCCCCGGCCCATCGGCGTCGACGCTCGAACATCGAGTCCACGCCGCCGAGGCTGGTGGCGAAGACCCAGACCGACGCCGCTGAGACCAGCGCCTCGGCCGATGCTGTGTCGGCCAGCTCGATCGACAACAGCGAGCCGAAGCCGGCCATCACCTTTGAGGCGACCTGATGACCCGGGTCATGCGCCAGGCCGGGGTAGCGGACCCGGCCAACGGCCGGGTGCTCGGCCAACCGCTCGGCCAGCACTGCTGCGTTCGCCTGCGCCTTGACCAGCCGTACCGCGAGCGTGCGAATGCCGCGCAGCACCAGGTACGACTCCATCGTCCCCGGAATCGCACCGTGCAGTTTCCGCGTCGTCTCCAGCGCCTGGTAGCGGGTTGTGTCGTGCCTCGGTACGACGAGCGCTCCCATGACAGCATCGGAGTGCCCGGACAGGAACTTGGTCGCCGAGTGCAGCACGATGTGGGCACCGCTGCTCAACGGCTGCTGCAGCAGTGGAGTAGCGAACGTGTTGTCCACCACGAACAGCGTCTCGCCAGTGACTCCGGCACCGATGGCGGGGAGGTCAGCCACCTCCATGGTCGGGTTCGTCGGTGTTTCCACCCAGAGCATGTCGGCTCCTCGGGCCGCGGCGATGACGGCCGCGGTGTCGGCCACGTCTACGGTGCGCACGGTGAGCCCGTACCTCGAGGCTCGCTCGGCAACCGCGGCGGCAACTCCGAGATAGCAGTTGGCCGGCAGCACGATCGAGCTTCCAACGGGCAGCAGCTCCAGTACAGCGTGGGCCGCGGCCATCCCAGAGGAGTAGGTCAGGGCGCGGCCGCCTTCTAGGGCTCCGATGGCCTCCTCGGTCGCCGACCAGCTGGGGTTCCCGTACCGGCCGTACCCCAGATCACCGGAACCGGGCTGGTGGGTGCCGACGTAGGTGGCAGCAAAAGTGGGTGGGGTGTTCAACGGGGCGTCCACCACGCGCGGTGGACGACCGGCCGCGACCGCGAGCGTCTCGGCGCGCAAGGTCTCGAAGGCCGGCGACGGCAGGGAAGGCGTACCGGTGGAGTCGGACTGAGACGGCGGTGAAGTCATGCCTTCAGTCTCGCGCGTCGCCCCAGCGTGACGTGCTGGACCCGGGTAGGGTCATGCATCGGACCAGGCAAGGCAGGAGTACCACGTGAAGCCGGAACGCACGCCTACGACCGACCACGCATTGCACCCCGACGCCACCCGGACGACCTCCCGGGCAGAGATGGGACCCGCCGGGACGCGCCGACCCCGCGTCGCCGTCATCTTCGGTGGAGTCAGCAGTGAGCACGGCGTCTCCTGTCTCACCGCCGCCGGCGTACTGGCCGCAATTGATCGTGACCGCTACGAGGTGGTCGGCGTGGGCATCACCCGGACCGGCCGTTGGGTGGTGCTCGACAGCGACGTGATGACCCGCCTCCAGGTGGTCGGCTCCTCGTTGCCCGAGCTCAGCGAAGACGCTGTGGACGCGCTGCTGGTTCCCGCCGCCGGCGGTGGTGAGCTGGCGGTCCGGCACCAGTCGGGCCTGTCCAAGCTAGGACCGGTCGACGTCGCCTTCTCCCTCCTGCACGGACCGTTCGGGGAGGACGGAACCATTCAGGGTCTGTTCGAGATGATGGGCGTCCGATACGTCGGAGCGGGCGTGCTGGCCAGCGCCGTGGGGATGGACAAGCACTACATGAAGTTGGTGCTGTCTGCCTCCGGGCTGCCGGTGGGACCGTTCGTCGCCATCCCGGCAACGGAATGGCGACGCGACCCGACCGCCTGCCTGGAGAGTGTGGCGGCGCTGAACTACCCGCTCTACGTCAAGCCGGCCCGCGGCGGGTCCAGCCTCGGCATCACCAAAGTGGACGACGTGTCCGGGTTGGAGCCGGCGATCGCCTGCGCTCAGCAGTACGACCCGAAGGTGATCATCGAGGAGGGGTTCGTCGACGCACGTGAGCTGGAGTGCGGCGTGTTGGACGATCCCGGCGGCGGCTGCCCCATGGCGAGCCAGGTAGCGGAAATCAGGGTGCACAGCGAGTCCGGGTTCTACGACTTCGACGCCAAGTACCTGCCGGAGGAACAGGTCGACCTCGATGTTCCAGCCGACGTCCGGCTCGACATCGCCGAGCAGGTCCAACGCCTCGCCGTTCGCACCTTCGAGGCGATCGGCTGCGAGGGGCTGGCGCGGGTTGATGTGTTCCTGACACCGGAGGAGCGGGTGGTCGTGAATGAGATCAACACCATGCCCGGCTTCACGGAGCACTCCATGTTCCCTCGGATGTGGGCAGCCAGCGGCGTCTCGTACCCCGAGCTGGTCGATCGGCTGATCCGGTTGGGCCTGGAACGTCCAGTCGGCTTGCGGTAGGTCGCTGCTCCCTGCGGGCACGCCGCAGAACGCTCCAACCCGCGCTCAAAGACAGGGCTTGCGCAGCGGGACCGAGTTCTTGATCGCGTCGGCCAGGTCCACCAGCGCGTTGGCCTCCGGCGCGTAGACACTCGGCACCCCCACCTCGACGTAGGTGGCGCGCCCGACGGTGGTGAAAAGGTAGCCACCTTGGCCCTCCTCAGCGAACCAGCCCACCGCGTTGACCTCGAAGCAGGCGCTGCCCGCGTTGAGAGTGGGTGGTTTGTCGCCGCCGCAGCGCAGTGTGATGGTCGGGTCACCCCAGGCTGCGGTGAACACGCCCGGTTCCACGATGCGCCGTTCCTGCTCGAGCACCCGCTGCGGCAGCGCCGCCATCAAGGACGTGCAGATCGACGCTGCTGGGGCGCCCGGTTCCGGGTCGGAGATGGTGACGCTCCGCTGGCAACCGGACAGGACCAGAACGCCGACTGTCACCAGGGCCGCCGAACGGACCGACCAGGTGGATGTGCTCAGGGGCCAGCCCTTGCTCAGATGTGTACGACCGGGCAGGTGACCGTGCGGGTGATTCCGGGCACCGTCTGGACCCTTGCCACGACCAGCTGACCAAGCTCGTCGACGCTGGCGGCCTCGGCGCGCACAATCACGTCGTACGGGCCGGTGACATCTTCGGCCAGCGTCACACCTTGAATGGCACTGATTGCGGTGGCGACCTCGGCGGCCTTGCCAACGTTGGTCTGCACCAAGATGTATGCCTGTACGACCATCAGGTCATTCCTCCAGTTCGTGACATGCGTCAGACACGACGCGTGCACCGTCGGGGAAGATCTTTCGTCGGTGCACCACCGCGTACGCTTCGCGGTTGACGGTCACGCTACAGGGTGGGACCTGGGTTTGGGCAGGCCGGGACAGCGGAAGGTGCATGTGAGCGAGATATCGCGGAACCAGACTTTGGCCGAGGTCGGTGAGTTCGCGCTGATCAGGGCCATCACCGCTGACCTGCCCGCTCACCAGGCCGTGCACATCGGCCCCGGGGACGACGGGGCGGTGCTGACCATTGATGGTCCGGTGGTCACCTCCGTCGATGTTCTGGTCGAGGGAGTGCACTTCCGCAAGGACTGGTCCGAGCCGCACGACGTCGGTCGAAAAGCGGTGGCGGTGAACGTCGCCGACATCGAAGCCATGGGCGGCAGGGCGGTCGGGATCTTGGTGGGCTTCTCCGCCCCTGAGCAGACCCCGGCATCCTGGGCGCTGGAATTCGCCGCCGGGGTCCGGGCCGAGTGCGCGAACGCCGGTGTGGCGCTCCTCGGTGGCGACGTAACGCGCGCCCGGGACATCACCATCTCGGTCACGGTGCTGGGGACCACCGACGGCCTCCCGACCGTCCGCCGAGATGGCGCCCGTGTGGGCGACGTGGTGGCGATGGCCGGGCGTGCCGGTTGGGCGGCCGCCGGCTTGGCGGTGCTCGGCCGCGGGTTCCGATCGCCGCGGCTAGTGGTTGAGGCGCAGCGGGTACCGCAGGTGCCCTACGGCGCCGGAGCGGTCGCCGCTGCCGCCGGTGCGACGTCGATGATCGACATCTCCGACGGTCTGCTGGGTGACCTGACCCATGTGGCCGACGCGTCGGGCGTCACCATCGAGCTCAGTACCTCGGCCTTTGAGGTACCGGAGCCGCTGCGCGCCGTGGCCGCAGCCACCGGGTCGGACCCGTACAGCCTGATCCTGACCGGTGGTGAGGATCACGCTCTGGTTGCCACGTTCGCCTCCGCTGACCGCATGCCGGCTGGCTGGCGGCTGATCGGCTCGGTCGTCGAGCGCAGCCCGGACAGGCCGCCCGTACTGGTGGACGGCTCGGTCTGGGAGGCCCCCGCCGGTTTCCAGCACTTCGGCGGCGGGCGTCGGTGACCAGACCCGAAGAATCCACAGGTACGCCGCTCCCAACCGCCCGCGTGCTCACCATCGCCGGCTCCGACTCCGGTGGGGGAGCGGGCATCCAGGCCGACCTGAAGACGATGCTGGCGCATGGGGTGCACGGGATGACGGTGATCACCGGGATCACCGCCCAGAACTCCGTGGGCGTCCAGGGGATCTGGCCGTTGCCGATCGAAGCCATCCAGGCCCAGTTCGCCAGCGTGGTCGACGACATCGGCGTCGACGCGGTGAAGACCGGCATGCTCGGCACCACCGAGGTCGTCGACTGCGTGGCGGAGATGCTGTCCACCCTCGACCCGAACGTGCCGGTGATCGTCGACCCGGTGTGCGCAAGCAAGCACGGTGACCCGCTGATCGACGACCAGGCCATCGAGGCGCTCCGCCGCCGGCTGCTGCCGCGAGCCACTATCGTCACCCCAAACCTGGGAGAGGCTGCGCTGCTGACCGGGCTGGATGCCGGCCGCCCGCCGGCCGAGCTGGCGGCTGCCGTGCTGGGCTACGGCAGCACCTGGGCGCTGATCAAGGGCGGTCATGCCGACGGCGCCCCGACCGACTACCTGACCGACGGTGCACAGGAATTCGAGTACCGGGCGGAACGGGCCGACAACACCCACACCCACGGCACCGGCTGCACCCTGGCTTCGGCGCTGGCCAGCGAGCTCGCTCTCGGCCGCTCGGTCCCAGACGCGATGGGGCTGGCCAAGGACTACATCACCGGGGCAATCCGAGCCGGCTTCGGGCTCGGTGCAGGCATCGGGCCAACCGACCATCTGTGGCGGCTCCGGCCGGCGCTGGCCCGGCTCGACCCTGGACCGACGGCCTAGAAGCGTGATTCGGAATCGGCGTGTGCCGGGCTCGGCCACCCAGTTCGTCGCGTAGCCTCACACCATGGCGACCCGCGCGTCTTCCCCACCGCGGACCCGAAGCACCAACGGCTCTTCTCGAGCCGGCTCTCCTCCGCGGTCGACCGGAAGCAAGAAAACTCCCGCCCAACCGGGTGCTGCCCAATCCCGATCGGGGCCGCCGCGATCCGGGCGTGCCAAGCCGTCGTCTCGGGCAGCACACCCGCATCGCTCCCCGGCCAGCAAGGCCCTGCGGCAGCGACACGGGCCGTCGCTGGCCAGCCGGCTCGGTCGCGGCCTGCGCGCCCTCTGGCTGGGGCTGGCCCACCTAGTCGGTAGCGGAGCCCGGCGGATCGGCGGCACTGCGAAAGAGATCGATCCCGCGATCCGACGCGATGGGGCCGGCTTGTTCCTGGTTGGCGCGGCAATCGTGTTGGCCTCCGAGTTCTGGTGGGGCCTGCCAGGACCCGTCGGCCATCTCATTCATGTCGGCACCACCAGCGTGATCGGCACCATGGCGTACGCAGCGCCGCTGTTCTTGGCACTGATGGCGTGGCGGACGCTGCGCCATCCTGACCGCAACGGTCCCGGCGGCCGACAGGCGATCGGCTGGACCTCGATCGCGCTGGGACTGCTGGGGTTGATCAACATCGCCCATGGGCTGCCCCGCGCCGATGCGCCCGATCGGCTCCGCGAGGCCGGTGGGGTGCTCGGATACATCTCCTCCAGCCTGCTGGCCGACCTGCTGTCGGTCTATGTCGCTGTGCCGCTGCTCATCCTGCTGCTGGTGTTCGGCGTGCTGGTCGTGGTGGGTATCCCGATCCACCAGATTCCGGGACGCGTACGGGAGGTGACCGCGAAGTTCAAGCGGCACCCGAAGACCGGCACCGGCGGCGTCGGGAAGGACCTGGTCTTCGGGGTCGACGAGGCGTACGACACGCCGCTGGTGGGAGAGGAGCCGACGAAGGGCCGACGGCGGCTGGCCGGCGGTGACGAGTCGGTGGACTCCGCCGCGGCGCCTGCTGCCGGTGGGACCGGATCGGCCACGGATGCCTTCGGCGGTGCAGAGACGCCCGACAGCGAGGCGGACCGCCGAGCGGTCACGGCCGGTCTGCCACCTGGGGTAACCGTGCACGGCGAAAGTGACGCGCTGGAGCCGCCGCCGCATACCCCGATCCCGCAACGCAGCGAGCAGCTGCAGCTGTCCGGCGACATCCAGTACCTGCTGCCCGACGCTCAGACGCTGAAGCAGGGCAGTGTGCACAAGACCCGGACCGAAGCCTCCGACGCGGTCGTGCACCGGCTGACCGAGGTACTGCGCCAGTTCGAGATCGACGCGCGAGTGGTGGGATACACCCGCGGGCCCACCGTCACCCGGTACGAGGTCGAGCTCGGCCCTGCGGTCAAGGTGGAGAAGGTTACCGCGCTGAGCAAGAACATCTCCTATGCCGTCGCCAGCAACGAGGTTCGGATCCTGTCACCGATTCCGGGCAAGTCAGCCATCGGCATCGAGATCCCCAATGTGGACAAGGAGGTTGTCTCCCTCGGTGACGTGCTCCGCTCAGCCAAGGCCCGGAGCGACCACCACCCGATGACCGTCGGGCTGGGCAAGGACGTCGAGGGCGGCTTCGTGGTGGCCAACCTGGCGAAGATGCCGCACCTGCTGGTGGCCGGCGCCACCGGTTCGGGCAAGTCGAGCTTCGTCAACTCGATGATCACCTCGGTGATGATGCGCGCTACTCCTGATGAGGTACGGATGCTGCTGGTCGACCCCAAACGGGTCGAGCTGACCGCGTACGAGGGGATCCCGCACCTGATCACGCCGATCATCACCGCCCCCAAGAAGGCAGCCGAGGCTCTGGCCTGGGTAGTCCGCGAGATGGACATGCGCTACGACGATCTGGCGGCCTTCGGGTTCCGGCACGTCGACGACTTCAACAAGGCCGTCAGGATTGGGTCGGTGAAGCCGCTGGAGGGCTCCGAGCGGGTGCTGGCGCCGTACCCGTACCTGCTGGTGATCGTGGACGAGCTCGCCGACTTGATGATGGTGGCACCGCGCGACGTCGAGGACTCCATCGTCCGGATCACCCAGCTCGCCCGCGCCGCCGGTATCCATCTGGTGCTGGCGACGCAGCGACCGAGCACCGATGTGGTCACCGGTCTGATCAAGGCGAACGTGCCTAGCCGGCTGGCTTTTGCGACGTCGTCGATGACCGACTCGAGGGTGATCTTGGACCAGCCCGGTGCGGAGAAGCTCGTCGGTCAAGGCGACGGCCTGTTCCTGCCGATGGGGTCCAGCAAGCCGGTCCGGATCCAGGGGGCCTGGGTTACCGAAGCTGAAGTGCGCGACATCGTCGCCCACGTCACTGAACAGCTCAAGCCGGTGTTCCGGGCGGATGTGGTCGCCCCGCAAGAGAGCGCCGGCAAGGTGGCTGAGGACATCGGTGACGATCTGGACCTGGTGCTGCAGGCGGTTGAGCTGGTGGTCACCTTGCAGCTGGGGTCCACCTCGATGCTGCAGCGCAAGCTGCGGGTCGGGTTCGCCAAGGCCGGCCGGCTGATGGACATCCTGGAGACTCGGGGGATCGTAGGCCCGTCGGAGGGCTCGAAGCCTCGTGAGGTGCTGGTCAAGGGCGACGAGCTGGAGGATGTTCTGGCCAACTTGCGGACCGGCTGAGCCACTCTCGGGGAATGCCCGCGGACGCGACGAAGGTTCGATAGGGTTCCTCGGTCATACTGGGGACGCTATGACTGCTGTGACCGAGACCTTGTCCGTCCACCTGGTGACCCTGGGCTGCGCCCGGAACGAGGTCGACTCCGAGGAGCTGGCCGCCCGGCTGGAGAACGGCGGCTTCCGGCTGGTCGAGGACCCGGAGAACGCGGACGCGGTGATGGTCAACACCTGCGGCTTCGTCGAGACCGCCAAGAAGGACTCGGTCGACACCCTGCTCGCAGCCGCCGACCTCAAGGGTGAGGGCAGGACCCGTGCCGTGGTCGCGGTCGGGTGTCTGGCTGAGCGGTATGGCAACGAGCTGGCGGAGTCGCTGCCGGAGGCGGACGGGGTGCTCAGCTTCGACGACTACGTCGGTGTGGCCGAGCGGTTGCAGGCGATCCTGGCCGGTGAACGGCACACCGCCCATGTGCCCCGGGACCGGCGCAAGCTGCTGCCGTTGTCCCCGATCGCCCGCAGCGGCGCGGTCGGCGCTGCCGGGATTCCGGGTCACGCCACCACCCCCGACCTGCCAGCAGGGCTGGCACCGGCCAGCGGTCCACGCAGCTTCCGGCGTCGGCTGGACGGCGGCCCGACGGCCCCGCTCAAGCTTGCGTCCGGCTGCGACCGTCGGTGTGCTTTCTGCGCCATCCCGTCGTTTCGCGGCGCGTACGTCTCCCGACCGCCGGCCGATGTAGTGGCTGAGGCGGCGTGGCTGGCGGACGAGGGCGTTCGAGAGGTATTTCTGGTCAGTGAGAACTCGTCCTCATACGGCAAGGATCTCGCCGACATCCGGCTGTTGGAGAAGCTCCTCGGACGTCTGTCAGCGGTCGACGCGCTGGAGTGGATCCGGGTGTCGTACCTGCAGCCGGCGGAGATGCGACCCGGCCTGGTCGAGGTGATGGCGACGACGCCGAAGGTGCTGCCGTACTTCGACCTCAGCTTCCAGCACGCGTCCGGGCCCCTGCTCCGGCGGATGCGACGCTTCGGCGACGCCGAGTCCTTCTTGGAGCTGATCTCCTCCATCCGGGCCCTGGCGCCGCAGGCCGGGATCCGAAGCAACGTGATCTGCGGGTTCCCGGGCGAGACTGATGCCGACGTCGAACTGCTGTGCAGCTTCCTCACCGACGCGGGACTGGATGCGATCGGGGTCTTCGGATACTCCGACGAGGACGGCACGGAAGCGGCCACACTGTCCGGTCATCTGTCAACCGACGAGATCGAGGCAAGACGTGGCCATGTCGCCGACCTGGCCGACGAGCTGGTGGGTCAGCGAGCCGAGGAGCGAGTCGGCGAACGCCTAGTTGTCATGATCGAGGAGTCCGACGAGGACGTGGTCGGCCGCGGACCCCACCAGGGACCAGAGGTTGACGGGAGTACCCGGCTGGTAGGGACCGGCGTCGAGCGGGTCACCGTCGGATCCTTCGTCGAGGCCGTCGTCATGGGCAGCGAGGGCGTTGACCTGATAGCGGAGCCGGTGACTCCACCCGGCGGTCCGGGCGGGGGAACGTGTTGACCGACAACCCAGCGAGCAGCCCACGACCTGCTCCCGAATCCACGCCGTACAACGTGCCGAATGCGCTGACAGCCGCCCGCATCGTGATGGTTCCGTTGTTCGCCTGGATGCTGCTCGCTCATCCGGATGAACCCGGTTGGCGGGTGCTGGCGGCGTTCGTGTTCACTCTGGCGATCCTGACCGACACCTTGGACGGTCACCTGGCTCGCAAGCACAACATCATCACGAAGTTCGGCAAGCTGGCCGACCCGATCGCTGACAAAGCACTTACCGGGATGGCCTTCATCGGCTTGTCGATCATCGGGGAGCTGTGGTGGTGGGTGACCATAGCCATCCTGGTCCGGGAGTGGGGCATCACCTTGATGCGCTTCGTCGTGCTCCGGTACGGCGTGATGGCCGCGGGTCGAGGCGGCAAGCTGAAGACGGTGGTGCAGGCGGTTGCGCTGATCATGTTCATACTGCCGCTGCCTACCTGGGCGCTCCCGGTCGCCTGGGTCGTGATGGCGGTCGCCTTCGTGGTGACGATCGTGACCGGGCTGGACTACGTCAAGGGCGCGGTACGCCTGCGGCGTGCCGCCACAGCCGCCCACCGGTGACCGACGCGGTCGCCGAGCAGGTCCTTGCGGCGCTGCGTCAGCGTGGGCAGACGCTGGCTACCGCAGAGTCGCTCACCGGTGGGCTGATCGGGCAGTTGCTGACTGAGGTCCCGGGGGCCTCGCACAGCTATCTGGGTGGGGTCATCACCTACGCCACCCAGCTCAAGGCTGACCTGGCCGGGGTGGACCCGGAGACGCTGGCGCGGTATGGGCCGGTGGCAGCCATCACAGCCGAGCAAATGGCAGCCGGCGTCGCGCAGCGGTGCGGCGCTCACTGGGGGCTTGCGGTCACCGGAGTCGCTGGACCCGAACCTCAGGACGGACATCCGGTCGGCCAGGTCTTCCTGGCTGTGGCGCAGCCGGGCAACTCCCCGGCCCCGCAAGTGGTCGAGCTGCAGCTGTCTGGCGAACGGACCCAGATCCGTCGGCAAACGGCTGAGCAGGCATTGTTGCTCCTTGCTCAGGAGCTGGGAATGCGCCCCCAGAGCAGTGGCGTTGAGTAGAAGCCGACCAAGGGCCGGTCCACCGGCCCTGGTGTCGGTGCGGGTGGGTACAGTTTCACTATGCGACAGGAGGAAGCGTTGAAGCCAGTGCTGGTCCGTGAGCTCATCGGCGAGTCCTTGCGCGAGGAGCGGGTGGGCCAGGGCAAGACGCTTCGTGAGATCTCCAAGACCGCCAGGGTCAGCCTGGGATACCTGTCCGAGGTTGAGCGTGGTCAGAAGGAGGCTTCCAGTGAGCTGCTGGCGGCCATCTGCGGCGCCCTCGACCTGCCGCTGTCCATGGTGTTGCACGTTGTCAGCGAGAAGATGGCCAGCTACGAGAAGGTGACGCCGCTGCCGATCCGGCCGGTGGCTCAGGCTGCGGCCTGATTGTCGGTTCGCCGGCTGCCCGGCCAGATCGCTGGACAGGCTGGTGGGTCTGGTGAAGAAGGCTTAGCGTGCTGCAGGTCGGAGCCGAAGCCCTTGCGGGGTCATCTGGAACCCTGCCTCCTGCAGAGATTCACTGACCGCCCCGGAACTGAACACGTGACCACCGTCGGCGCGCTCTACGGTCAGCTTGCCAAGCTGCCCCATCCGGACTGACCGCGCCAGTGCCTGTGCGGCCGGCTCCACCAGCTCGACGTCATCGGTGAAGGTCAGGATGGTCCTGCCACCCCGCTCCACGTAGAACACCAGATGACCGTTGACCAGCACCACCAGCGCCCCCGCCTTCCGACCGGGTCGGTGACCTTCGCGCTCTGGCCAGGCCAGTGCCGCGCCATACGGGTTGGCGGGATCGCAGGCGGACAGCACGAGGGCCGACTTTTCCTCGGGCTCCCGCAGCTCGGCGCGTAGCCGGTCCACCGCTCCGGTCAAGGCGAACTGGGCGGCGCCCAGCCCGTCGATGAAGTATCCGCGGCGGCACTGCCCAGACTCCTCCAGAGCGCTGAGTGCCCGATAGGCAGCCCCGAAACCGCCTTCGGAGTCCTCAGTCAGCACGCTCCCGCGAGTCACGACGCCGTACCGGTCCAGCTGGTTGAAGATGTCGGTGGCCAGTCGGCTTCGCGCCGCGGCGACTCCGGCATCCATCGGGAGGCGGTCCACCAGCGACCATCGACCGACCGTGGTCGGTGAGGCATTCCGAACTGCTGGCCGGGGCCGTACCGGGCGATGTCCCAGCCGGGAGCGGTGCACCCGCGCGGATGGCTGGCGCGGCTTCTTCAAGGTGCCGCCGGCGGACAGTGCGCGGACCGGTGCAAATGTGTCACCGGTGACCAGACCACACCAGACCAGGTCCCACAGTGCGGCGACGTCCCCGGAGCGCGCCTCGACTGCCTGGTCGTCGGTGGAGATGAAGCGGAGCAGATTCTCGAAGAAGTAGGCACCGCCGGGGGAGAAGGCAGTCAGCAGGGCGCTGGCTCGGGGCGTACCCGGTTCGCCCCGTGGAGGGCACGGCTCCATCCCCGCGGGGTAGAAACGAACCCAGCCGTCGGACTCGCCCACCGGCCCGTCGCCTAGCCAGTAGACCTCGCCGGTCGAGGTCAGCTGGTCGAGCATCGCTGGACTGTAGTCGGCGACCCGCGCCGGGAAGATCATCGACTCCACCGAGCTCGCGGGCATCGGATAACCTGCCAGCTGCTCGATCGTGCTCAGCAAGGCATCCACGCCACGCCCACCGGTGCCGACAGCCTGCCAGTCGGCCAGGAAACGGGCATAGGCCACAGGCTCGACTGGCTCCACCTCTTTGCGCAACAGCGCCAGGGTGCGCCTTTTGATCAGGGCCAGCACCTGCGCGGAGCAGTACTGTCGCCGGTCGCCGGTCGGGTCGGCGGCAAGGTCCATGAAGGAGCCGGACACCAGCGTGCCGGGACCGGTCAACGCCGCACACGCCGACTCGACCACCGCTATCCCGAGGCCGTAGCGGCGGGCCACCACCGACGGCAGGAACGGGCCATGGGTCCGCGCCCAGCGCAGCACCAGCTCGTTGACCGGATGGACAGCTGTCTCCTCGAACGACGCGGCAACCCCGGCGGGCACCGGGATCCCGAGGCCGTCCCGGAGCCGGGGGACATCTTCGGTCACCGCCACCATCTCTGCGCCCGCGATCCGGACTCGCACCGCTCGGCGGGCGAGGACCAGATCCTCCACTGCAGTCGGCAGATCGAGGGTGTCGAGGCTGCGTTGCCGGAGCTCGGACAGGGTGAAAGGCCCGGCGGTTCGGATCAGGTCGAACAACTGCTCGGCGGTGCCGGCCTTGCGTTCCTCGCTCAAGCCCTGAAGGTCAGCCTCGGTGGCGGCGATCACCTCCACGTCGAGCAGCTGTTTGAGACCGTCCTTGCCGAGGAGCTCCGCCAGCAGGTTCGCGTCCAGCGACAGGGCCGCGGCTCGCTTCTCGGCCAGTGGCACGTCGCCCTCATACACGAAGGCGCCGACATAGCCGAACAGCAAGGACTTGGCGAAGGGCGACGGCTCGGTGGTCTCCACCTCCACCACCCGGATCGACCGGGCGGCGATTCGGCGCTGCACCTCGAGCAGGCTGTCCAGGTCGAAAACGTCGGTCAGGCACTCCCGCATCGTCTCCAGCACAATCGGGAACTCCTGGTACTTGGCTGCGACGCTGAGCAGCTGCGCGGAGCGCATCCGCTGCTGCCAGAGCGGCGACCGCGCCTTTGGGTCGCGCCGGGGAAGCAGCAGAGCCCGAGCGGCGCACTCCCGGAACCGCGACGCGAAGAGGGCCGACGACCCCACCTCCTCGGTGACGACCGCCTCCAGCAGGTCAGGGTCGCAAAAGATCAGGTCGGCGTTCGGCGGGTCGCTTTCGGTATCCGGGACCC
>CADCUO010000168.1 GCA_902805915.1 uncultured Propionibacteriaceae bacterium
AAAGCCACGACGACGATCAGGACCGCCGCGGAGAAGCCAATCACTATAATCCGTGCCAGGTCGTCTCCCACGGTCCACCTCCTCGGCGACAACCCTATCGCCCGTTTCCTGCCACTGCGGGACGAAAGGCCGTGGTTCACCGGCCGTGTTCTCGGGTAATGGCGCGACCGAGCTCCGATCGGAGATCGCAGTTACGGAGGGCACGTAGATGCAGCTCAAGCCACTGAAAGAGCAGGTAGCCGTAGTCGTCGGGGCGTCCAGCGGCATTGGTCGGGCCGCAGCACTGAAGCTGGCAGCGCATGGCGCCAAGGTGGTCGTCGCGGCCCGCAGCGAGCCAGGGCTGATCAGCCTGGTTGGTGAGATCAGCGCGCAGGGGGGCGACGCGACCTACGTGGTCTGTGATGTGTCCGAGTTCGGTCAGGTCCAGCAGGTCGCGACCACTGCAGTGCAGGCCTACGGGCGCATCGACACCTGGGTCAACAGCGCAGCGGTGTCGCTCTTCGCCCACTTCGAGGAGACGACCCCAGAGGAGTTCGCCCGCCTGAGTCAGGTGAACTACCTCGGTCAGGTGTACGGCGCCCTGGCGGCGCTGCCGCACCTGCGTCAGGCTGGGCAGGGCGCGATCATCGCCATCTCCTCGGTGGAGAGCATCGTCTCCATGCCACTCCACGCGGCCTACGCCGCTTCGAAGCACGCGGTGGAGGGAGCCATGGATGCCCTGCGTCGGGATCTGCTGGCCGAGGAAGTTCCTATCTCGGTGACGAGCGTGAAACCGGCAACGATCAACACCCCCCTCTTCACCAACTCCCGGAACAAGATGGACGTGAAGCCGAAGGGTCCGCCGCCCATCTATCAGCCTTCCGTCGTTGCCGACTGCGTCGTGTACGCCGCCGAGCATCCGGTACGGGACCTGTTCGCCGGAGGGTCGGGCCGTATGATGGTCATGAACCAGTTCTCGGCTCCCAAGCAGATGGATCTGATGCTGTCTCGCGTCGGTATCCGGTTCGAAGGCACCCACGAGCCCGCTCCCGGGGGGTCGCCAGGCAACCTCTACCAGCCGCTGGACAACAACCGAGCCGAGGGTGACTTCAGCGACCGGGCCCGAGGTTTCAGCCTGTACACCTGGCTGCAGCTGCACCCGGGGGCGCGGCTGGCCGCCACCGCAGGAACGATGCTCCTCGGTGCGCCGCTGGTCGGGCGCTTGATGCGACGGTGACCAGATGAGGGCTGTCGTGCTGTCCGACACGCACAGCCCACGGCGTTGGAAGGGATGCCCGGCGGCGGTCGCGGCCCAGCTGCAGCAGGCAGACGTGATCTTGCACGCCGGAGATGTCTGCACCGCTGACGTGCTGGATCTCCTTGCTGAGTACGCCCCTGTGCATGCAGTGATGGGCAACAACGACCTGCCGGAGGTCTCCGAGTGGGGCGCGCCGGAGACTTTGGAGCTGGACCTGGACGGTCTGGTGGTTGGCATGATCCACGACAGCGGGCCGGCGACCGGCCGTACAGCACGGATGCGGCGACGGTTTCCGGGCGCCTACCTGGTGGTCTTCGGGCACTCCCACATCCCGATGGATGTCGCTGCAGATGGCGTACGGATCTTCAACCCCGGATCGCCCACTGACCGCCGGCGGCAGCCGCACGGAACGATCGGCGTCCTCGATATTGCCGACGGCGCGCTGCGCGCCGCCCAGATCATCCCCGTCACCTGAGACCTTGCGCCCACTCCCCACCCACGCGGTCGTCGGTGACGGCCAAGCCTGTTACATGATGGCGCCATGACCCCGCCACGCACAGTGCTGCTCACCGGCGCGTCCGGACGGATCGCCGGCCAGCTGCTGCCCGCCCTTCGCGACGCCTACGACCTCCGACTGGTCGACGTCAAGGACACCGACCGGGCTGGTGAGCAGGTGACGGGCGTGGAGATATTCGACGTGCTCGAGGCACACCCTGACAGCCTCGCCGCGCTGTGCGAAGGGGTAGACA
Source organism: uncultured Propionibacteriaceae bacterium (assembly GCA_902805915.1). Lineage (GTDB taxonomy): Bacteria > Actinomycetota > Actinomycetes > Propionibacteriales > Propionibacteriaceae > Microlunatus. Next base: position 1,987 of record CADCUO010000168.1, read on the forward strand.
CGATCGTGCATGCGGGCTACGTCACCGACGGAGCAGCGCGGGGCTACGCGAGCGAGCGTAGCAATGTTGACATGACCCAACGCATCTACGACGCCGCGACCACCGCGGGCGTGAGACGGGTCGTGTGTGCCAGCACCAACCAAGCCTCGAAATGGTACGAGCAGCCGTACTACCAGGGCCGGATAGATCGGGTCAGCGTCGATGACTACCCACGACCCGACAGCTTCTATGGCTGGGCCAAGGTGGCGTATGAGTCACTGGGCTTCCTGTACGCCTGCGGGTCGCTCGGTACCCAGCTGGAGGTGGTGCAGATCCGGATCGTCGCGCCGCGTGAGATCGACTCCGCCGACTTCCGGGATCGACCACTGCAGCACTATTTGCGTGACATCGCCGGCTACATCAGCGAGCGCGACCTGCAGCAGCTCTTCGTCAAGTGCATCGAAACCGCCGACATTCGCGACAGGTTCGGCGTGCCGTTCCAGATCTTCTACGGCGTGTCCAACAACGCCCGAACTTTCTGGAGCATCACCAATGCCCGTGAGGTGGTCGACTATCAGCCGGTCGACGACTCCGAGGTCAAGTTCGCCGAACAGATTGCGGCTATGGTTCGGCGGGGCTGAGGCGACCTCCACTACCCGGGAGCAGCGACCTGGTCCAGCCAGCGCCGCGCGGCACCCGGATCGTCTGCGGTGATGCCCGCAACCCCCAGCTCGGTGGCCAACGCGGCGTCTGCTGCATCCCGCAGCGGCCAGCCGCCCACCGAGACCCCGCTGGCCGCCAGCGTGTCCACCGTCTCGGCGTCCAAGCCGTGCCAACCGCTCAGCAGCCACTCCGCACGTACTGAGTGCGCGTGGTCAGCTGCTTCGTGGCTGTATCGGTTGACGATCAAGCCGCGCGGTACGTCGGGAATGTGGATCTGCACCTGGCGGAGGATGTCGATGGAGAAGCTGGCGATCAGGCACCGCTGCCGATCATCGGGTCGCCGATCCAGCTCCGCGGCCACCACCGCCACCGCGTCGGATTCCTTGATCTCCACCTGGAGATGTGCTGTCGTCAGGTCGAGCACCTGTTCCAGGTTCAGCACCCGTTGACCATCCGGCAACTCGACTGCCTCGATCTCACGCCAGTCGAGCGCACGCAGCTTCGCATCCAGCCCCGGGTCGCCGCAAATCCGGGCCAAGCTGGTGTCGTGCACGACCACAGCAACGTCGTCTGCAGACAGCCGGATGTCGATCTCCAGCTCATCGGCGCCGTGCTGCTCGGCGGTGAGCAGGCTGAGCGCGGAGTTCTCCAGCGCCAGTGCCATCGCGCCACGATGACCAGTCACCTTGATGGTGCTCAAACGCGGCGGTTCCTCGAGCTCAACTGTCTGCGGCTCAGCTGCATCTGGTTGACGGTCCGCGACTCGCGCCTGCAGCCCAGGTCTCGCTGACGGTGGGGTCATGATGGTGATTGCCTCCGGGCGAGGATGCTAGCACCGGGACGGACCAGGCTGTCCCTGTTGACATGAAGGAGTCATGATGGCCGACACCATCCCCGCGCAGTTCCAGGTGCTCGATGACCGCTTCCTCGGCGTGGGCGGGGACTCCGTTGTGGAGCGTCCCTTCACCGGCGGCCGATGGTTGGAAGGCCCGGCCTACCATGGCGCGGGCCGGTTCCTGCTGTTCAGCGACATCCCGAACGACCGGGTGCTGCGGTACGACGAGGTCACCGGACGGACCGATGTCTTCACCGCGCCAGCCGACTTCCCCAACGGCCGTACGGTCGACCGGCAGGGTCGCTTTCTCAGCTGCGAGCACGGCGCGCGCCGGTTGACGCGGCTGGAACACGACGGCACTGTGACCGTGCTGGCTGACTCATACCGCGGACAGCGCTTCAACAGCCCCAACGACGTGGTGACCGCGGCCGACGGCTCCATCTGGTTCACCGATCCCACCTACGGAATCCGTAGCGACTACGAGGGCCACCAGGCCCAGGAGGAGATCGGTGGCCGCTACGTGTATCGCCTCGGGGTCGATGGCACCCTGGAGGTGGTCGCCGACGACTTCACCCAGCCGAACGGGCTGGCCTTTTCTGAAGATGAGACGCGGCTGTTCGTCGTCGACAGCCAGGAGCGCCACATCCGAGTCTTCGACGTGGCAGGTGAGCGGCTGACCGGGGGGGCGGTGTTCGCCGCGGACCCCCAGGGCTACGACGGCATCCGGTTCGACTCCAGCGGCAGGCTGTGGGGAGCTGCTCACGACGGTCTGCACTGTTACGAGCCGGACCAGACTCTGGTGGGGAAGCTGCTCATCCCGGAAGTCGTCTCGAATCTCGCCTTCGGCGGCCGCCAGCTGAACCATCTATTCCTCACAGCCACCACTTCCCTGTACACGCTGCGCGTGAACTTCTCCGGGGCGCGCTATCGCTGACGCGAGACTTCACCGCAATTCGCTGACGGCGCAGTTCCGCCGCATTGAATGCGAGGCTGCCGGCGTGCCAGGACGACCGAGGACACCAGCACTGCGGTACCTAGAACGGCGGTCATCGAGGCGATCCAGTTCTGCGCCCAGTTCCAGGTCAGCTCCACGTTCCCGCCGTTGGGAAGCCGTTTGAACGGTACGGCCACCACCCAGCCGACGAACAACCAGCCGGTGATCTTGAACCACGCCGGCAGCGGCGTCCCTGTTGACTGGCCGGGATACCGCGCGGTCCCGAGCAGGCAGAGGGCGAACGGGACTACCCAGACGAAGTGGTGCGACCAGGACACGGGTGAGGCGAGTAGACCGGCAACCCCGCACAGCGTCACAGCGAATGCTGTCTCACCGCGGCGATGCCACAGCACCGCCGCCCACACCCCCACCCCTGCCACCACCACTGCCAGCAGCAGCGCCGCCGTGGACACGGACTTGCCCATCCCGAAGATCCGCATCACGTCCGCCACCACCGACTGGTTGGTGTAGTAGACGATGCTGCTGCCCAGGCCGGTGTCACCATGGGCCAGCCGACCCCAGAAGTCGGTGGAGGTGGTCGGCACAATGGCCCAGGTGACCAGGGTGACGGCTGCCCCGACGACCGCTGTGACCAGGGCGGCGCGGTGCTTGGGGGCCGCGATCAGGTAGAGCAGAAAGATTCCGGGAGTCAGCTTGATCGCCATGGCGAGCGCTGTCAGCGTTCCTTCAGGCAGCACCCGCCGCCCAGGAAAGATGCGAGGACCCGGTACCAGGTCGAGCACCACCAGCGCGACCAAGATGATGCCCAGCTGACCGAACGCCAGCGTCTGGTTCACCGGCTCCACGAAGAAGATCACAGCCGCACCACTCACGCTCAGCACCCAGCCGCGCACGCCGTACCGGTGCATCACCGCGAGGATGGCGAGTACCCCGGCCACGGTCCACAGGATCTGTACGAGAGCACGTGGGGTGAGGACCAGCGGCACGGCCAGCAAGGCCGCGAACGGTGGATAGAGGAACGGCAGGGACCCCGGCAGGGAGTAGATGTCGCCCCCCTCCAGCAGGACCCGACCGGCCTGTCGGTAGACGTCCAGATCGACCATGATCGGATGCCAGGGCAGGATGGAGCCGCCCTGGAAGGTGGTCGACGCCACGACCAGCCCCACCAGCACCGGCAGCGCGCAGATGACCAGTGTCCGCGTCACCAACGCTCTGGTGGAGGGCCGGGAAACTCCCAGCGACGACACCGCGCCAACCAACGCCTGGTCGGAGGAGACGACCTGACCGCCTCCCGGAGGCGCCGCCGCAGCCTGCACCCCCGCCGCGGCCTCAGCGTTCTCGCTCACTCCAACCATCCTCGAATGGTGCGTCCCACCCCGGAGTCGCTGTTGGCGGGCACCACCGGCACCTCCAGCTCGAGCAGCAACGGATGCGCGTTGGCCACGACATGCGGCATGCCTACCCAGCCGAGCATCTCCAAATCGTTGGGCATGTCCCCGAACGCCGCGACGTCGCGGGCCGCCACGCCGAGCCGGGCGCAGCAGCGACGCAACATCGACGCCTTGCTGACGCCCGGCCCGCTGACCTCAACCAGCCCGACCGTCCCGGTCGAGGAGTGGGTCACTGTCAAGGTGTCGCCGACGACCTCTCGTACCCGCTCCAGCAGTGCGTCCGGCGCCACGACGGCGTGCTGCACCAACATTTTGACGAACGGCTCCGTGTGCACGATCTCCTCGACCGGACCGGTGAAGATCCACGGTTGCGCACCGGCTCCGGCCCGCAGGATCTGGTACGCCGGCTCATGCCCGAACCGGAGTCCGGACTCGAACCCGAAGGCGGTTCCCGGCAGCACGGCCCGGAGCCGGCTGACTGCAGCCAACGCCACCTCGGGGTCGATGAAGACCCGGTCCAGCACCTCACCGGCACCCAGGTCGTACAGCAGCGCCCCGTTGCTGCTGATCACGGTGGGATGGGCGCCGGGCAGGTCGCGGATGACGTCCAGCCAGCGCACCGGACGTCCGGTCGCGAACAGGACGGGGATGCCAGCGGACTGAGCGGCCAGCACCGCAGCAGAGTTGAGCTCACTGACCGTGCCGTCCGGTGACAAGAACGTGCCGTCCAGGTCGCTGACGATCAGCCGCGGGGCTCGGCGCTGCGGCCGAGCTGACGAGGGCGGAGTTGGGGCCGCGGCGGTCGTAGGCACCGGCGGGGCGGTTGACGGATCCATCACAGCCTCGAACGAGGGGTGCTACCGGGCCCGCCCGACTGAGTGCCGGACGGTTCCGGGGATGCGCTGCCGCTTTCAGTCCCCGACGGTGATGGTGAACCCGAGGATGGAGAACCCGACTGCGACGGGCTCGGCGACGACCCGTCGGTGGGTGACGGCGACCCGTCAGTTGGCGAGGGTGATCCCGACTCCGGCGACGGCGATCCTGACTGGGGCGACGGGGATCCTGACTGGGGTGACGGCGACCCTGACTGGGGTGGCGGCGACCCTGACTGAGGTGACGGCGAGCTTGACTGCGGCGGTGGGCTACCAGTGCCCCCCGTCGGCGGCGGCGGGGACTGCGGGGGCTGGTTGCGAAAGATCAGAATCGCGATGAGCACGGCCAGGGCGGCCAACAGCATCATCAGCACCCAGGAGACCAGGATGGTCTTCCAGCCGGCGCGGTCATATCGGCCGGGCCAGGGGAGCGGCCACAGCCGGGCCAGGCCGGGCCGGACCGCATCGATCCAGTAATGCCGGTAGTCGGGGCCGGCCGGCCGGCCCTGGTGTGACAGCGTGGCCAGCTGGACCTGGTCGAGGATGCGGTCGGCCTCCCGCGCTGCGGCGGGCGAGCCGTCGTAGGCCAGCGCCGCCCAAGGGGCGACCAGCTCAACGTCCGGGGCGACCGGATCGTGGTCCCCGGACCGGAACTTGCGGCCCAACCGTCCCCAGTCCTGCCCGTGGCCGCCACGGGCCAACACGGTGTCGATGTGCATCTCGTTGATGACTCCGGCCAGCCGGTCGCGGGCTGCGGCGTCGGCAGCGGCTCCCTCGGACAGCAGGATGACCATTGCTGGTCGGTTGCTCTCGTCGTGGCCGGTGTAAGCCACGCCGGCCGGGGACGCGCTGAGCCGTGCGTCCAGCCAGAAGTCGCCGATCTTCGGTGGGTCTTCTGACAGCAGGGGGCTCACCGGCACGTACTCGTACGCCCGGCGATCCGGGTCGCCCGGTGGCGGTAGCGGCGATGACATCAGCCCAATCTCACCACATCGCACCGCAGAAACCGGAACAGCAGCGGTACTCCGCCCCTGGCGGAGGCCGCGCGGCAGAGGCCACCGGGCTGGCTCACTGCCTGCAATGACACCGGGGCGGTGGCTCCCGACGGCCGACGATCGCGCCCCCGGTTGGGTCGGTCTGCGACAATTGAGGCTGGTTCGTTGCGACGGCGGGTATTTTCGGCTCCTGCCGTATGTCCGGACGGGGGATCCGACTCGAGCTCACCAGTGGCTCGAGCCAGTTTCGAACGCACCGTCCGAGTGTTGACCGCGAAACAGGAGAAGTGAGTGAGCAGCCCCACGACCAGCACGACCGGACAGGCCCAGGGCAACCAGCAGGCCGCGCACCTGCTCGGTGAGGCGATCGCCCAGGTGCAGCGGGTCATCGTCGGCCAGGAGCAGATGGTCGAACAGCTGATGGTGGCGCTGCTGGCCAAGGGACACTGCCTGCTCGAGGGAGTGCCCGGTGTGGCCAAGACCCTCGCCGTCCGCAGCTTCGCCACCGTCGTGGGCGGGGACTTCGCCCGAATCCAGTTCACCCCCGACCTGGTGCCCTCCGACATCGTGGGGACCCGCATCTACAAGACGAGCCAGGAAGGGTTCGACGTCGAGCTCGGCCCCGTGTTCGTGAACTTCGTCCTCGCCGATGAGATCAACCGGGCACCCGCCAAGGTGCAGTCAGCGATGCTCGAGCTGATGGCCGAGAAGCAGGTCTCGATCGGAGGCCACACCTACCCTGCCCCGCAGCCCTTCATCGTGATCGCCACCCAGAACCCGGTGGAGTCCGAAGGCGTCTACCCACTTCCTGAGGCCCAGCGCGACCGGTTCCTGCTCAAGCTGGACGTCCCGTACCCGCGCGGCAACGAGGAGTTCGAGATCCTGCGCCGGATGAGCGTGGACCCGCCGAGCGCGCATCCGATCTTGAACCCCGACATGGTGCTCCGGCTGCAGCGGCAGGCGTCGGAGGTCTTCGTCCACAACCTCGTCGCCGAGTACATCGTTCGGTTGGTGCTGGCTACCCGTACCCCAGCGGAGTTCAACATGCCGGACCTGACCTCGGTGATCCAGATCGGCTGCAGCCCTCGCGCGACGCTGGGTCTGGTTGCCGCCGCTCGGGCCCTGGCGCTGATCCACGGCCGGGACTACGTCCTGCCGACCGACGTCCAGTCGGTCGCCAAGGACGTGATGTCACACCGACTGGTGCTCGGCTTTGACGCGGTCGCCGACAGCATTGAGCCCGCCCACGTGGTGGAGCGGATCGTCGCGATGGTGCCGCCACCGACCCCGGTCTGGAACTCAGGCCAGCAGCCGAGCATCAATCACAACCCCCGGCAACCCGACTTCAGCTGAACCGACCGTGAGCTATCTGCCGCCCACCAACTTCACGCCGCCTGCCGCAGCGCTGGGTGCGGTGTCGTCGGTGCTGGGTACGCCGACCTCATCGACCATCCCGCTGAACAAGCTGGCGCCGGAGGCGGCACTGCGCCGGCTCGAGCTCACGATCGTCCGTCGGCTGGAGGGCTTTTTGCACGGCGACCACCTCGGTCTGCTACCTGGTCCGGGCTCAGACGCCAACGACGCGCGGGTCTATCGGCCCGGTGAGGACGACGTCCGCAAGATCGACTGGGCGGTCACGGCCCGCACCACCATCCCGCACGTCCGCGACACCATCTCCGACCGCGAGCTTGAGGTGTGGGGGCTGCTCGACGTCACCCCATCGATGAACTGGGGGACCGAGGGGGTGACCAAGCGGGACCTGGGGATCGCGGCCATCGCCACCATCGGCTTCCTCAGCCAGAAGATGGGGGACCGGTTCGGGGGCTACGTGATGCGTCCGGACCGCCTGCGCCGGCTGCCCGCCCGGTCTGGTCGCTCTGCCTTGTACGGTCTGCTGCGCACCATGCTGAACGAGCCGTTCGTGCCCGACCACGCCCGCGGATCGATGACCCTCACCGACGCCGTCGAGCAGCTGTCCCGAACCCAGCGGCGCCGCGGGCTCCGGGTGGTCGTCTCCGACTTCCTCTCACCCGGCGACCATGAGCTCGACCCGAACGTGAAGCCGGAGTGGGAACGGGCCATGCGCCGGCTCGCGGTACGCAACCAGGTGCTCGCCATCGAGGTGGTCGACCGCCGTGAGGTGGAGTTCCCCGATGTGGGGGACATGCTGATCCGTGATCCGGAGACGGACTTCGAACGGTACGTCAACACCGCCGACCCCGCGGCCCGAGCCAGGATGGACGCCGCCAGCGCGGCACAGCGGGAACGAATCCGGATCTCGCTTCGTCGTGCAGGTGTCGGGCACATTCAGCTGCGGACCGACCGCGACTGGGTGCAGGACATCGCCCGCTTCGTGCTGGCCTACCGCCGAGTGGCGAGCATGTTGCACGCACCGCCCCAGGGAGTGACCAAATGATCCCCCAACTGGCGTTCCTGTCGCCGGAGCGGCTGCTGATCCTGCTGGTCATCCCGGTGCTGGTGGCGGCCTACATCTTCGCCAGCCGACGAAAGAACCGCCGCGGCATGCGGTTCACCAACACCTCCATGCTCGATGTGGTGGTGCCCAAGCAGTCGCAGTGGCGCCGGCATCTGGCTGTCGCGCTGTCCATCCTGAGCTTGGTGACGCTGACGGCGGCCTTCGCTCGCCCGAAAACGCAGGTCGACGTACCGCGGGAGCGCGCTACCGTTGTCCTGGTGATCGACGCATCGCTGTCCATGCAGGCAGTCGATGTCCGGCCGACCCGGCTGGACGCCGCCAAGGCGGCGGCCACCGAGTTCGTCGAGCAGCTGCCGGAGAAGTACAACGTGTCGGTGGTGTCGATGGCCGGTAGCGCGTCGATCCTGGTGCCGCCAACGCTGGCGCACAACACGGTGGAGAACGCAATCAACACCATCCAGCTGCAGGAGTCGACTGCAATCGGCGAGGGCATCGCCACCGCCATGCGTGCGCTGCAGCAGGCTCCGAAGGACCCGAGGAACCCGAACTCGGTCGCTCCCGGTGCCATCGTGCTGCTCAGTGACGGCTCCAATACGACCGGTAGGGCGCCGCAGCAGGCCGCGGCCGAGGCGCGGAACGCGAAGGTGCCCGTCTACACCATCGCGTACGGCACCGAGAACGGCTACGTGGACCTGGACGGCAAGCGTGAGCCGGTGCCGGTCAGCCACGACCAGATGAAGGAGATCGCCCAGATCAGCAGCGGCCAGTACTTCGCCGCGGCCAGCGCCGACGAGCTGAAGGACGTGTACGAGAACATCGGCTCCGAGGTGGGGTACGAGAAGGTCGACCGTGAGGTCACCGCCCGTTTCGCGGGGTACGGGCTGGCCTTCGCCGTACTGGCTGCACTCGGGGCGATCTCGCTCGGGGCGAGGTGGCCGTGATCACCATGACCCTTGCGCACCTGACCCAGCTGAACTCGACGGCTCTGCTCGTCCCGATGCTGCAGTTCCTCGCCCCCCAGCGGCTGTGGCTGCTGCTGCTCATCCCAGCTCTGGTCGGGCTCTACCTCTGGATGGTGCAGCGCAAGCGGAGCCGGTCCACCCAGATCGGTCGCTCGATGCTGGACCTGGTGATTCCGCGGGAGAACCCCTGGCTGCGACATCTTGCGGTCGGGCTGTCCATCCTGAGCCTGCTGACCTTGACCTTGGCGTTCGCCAAGCCGAAGGACGAGGTCTCGGTACCTCGAGAGCGGGCGACCATCGTGGTGACCATCGACGTGTCACTCTCGATGGAGGCGGCCGATGTCGCCCCGACCCGGCTGGAGGCCGCGAAGCTTGCCGCTGCTGACTTTGTGAACGCGCTGCCCGAGAAGTTCAACGTGTCGCTGGTGTCGTTCGCGGGCAGCGCCACCACCCTGGTGCCACCGACGCTGGACCATGGCGCCGTCACTGCTGCGATCGCGTCGCTGGACCTCCAGCCGTCCACTGCCATCGGTGAGGGCATCTACACCTCGCTGGCGGCGCTGGCCCAGGTCCCGCCGAACCCTGATGATCCAAAAGCTGTGGTGCCGGCCCGCATCGTGCTGCTCAGTGACGGCAAGACCCAGGTCGGTCGGCCCGCCGACGGCGCCGCCCGGGTCGCCAAGGCACAGAAGGTACCCATCTACACCATCGCCTACGGCACCGAGAACGGCTTCATCGAGGTCGGGGGCCGCCGTGAACCCGTTCCGGTCGACCATGCCGAGCTGGCTCGCGTGTCACGCATCTCCGGTGGGGAAGCCTATTCGGCAGCCTCGGCAGGGGAGCTGAACGACGTGTACAAAGACATCGGCTCCTCAGTCGGCAAGGAGAAGGTCGACAAAGAGGTCACCTCCCGCTACGCCGGGTTCGGCCTCGGGTTCGCCATCCTGGCCGCCCTCGGCATGATCTCGCTCGGGGCCCGCTGGCCCTGACGGCCTCCCGTGGCGCAGCCTGCCGCGGGCTCGCACTACTGTGGGCACATCATGGGTCTGGTCGCGGAGAATCTGGCAGCGGTACGAGCGCGAATCGACCAGGCCTGCCGCGCTGCAGGCCGGGACCCGGCCGAGGTCAGACTGCTGCCAGTCACCAAAGGCCACGGGCCCGACCTGATCGGCGAGGCCTACGCGGCGGGCGCCCGCATCTTCGGTGAGAACAAGGCGCAGGAGGTCGCGGACAAAGCCGGCCAGCTCGCCGACAAGCCAGGTCTCGCCTGGGCCGTCATCGGGCACCTGCAGACCAACAAGGCCAAGGTAGTCGCGCAGCTGGCCGCTGAGTTCCACGCCTTGGACTCTGCCAAGGTGGCCGAGGCGCTGGACCGCAGGCTCGACAACGAAGGCCGGGACCTGGACGTGTTCCTCCAGGTCAACTCCTCTGGGGAGGAGTCCAAGTACGGGCTCGACCCCGCTGACGTCGAGCAGTTCGCGAAGTCGATGCGCCAGTACCGGTCGCTGCGAGTGCGGGGTCTGATGACGTTGGCCGTATTCTCCGACGACCAGGCTGCGGTGGCGCGCTGCTTTGAACGGATGCAGCAGCTGCAGGTCCGACTGCAGAACACCGACCTCGCCGCTGGCAGCTATGCGGAGCTGTCGATGGGGATGTCGGGGGACTTCGAGCTGGCCATCAGGTACGGCGCCACCACCGTCCGGGTCGGCCAAGCGATCTTCGGTCCCCGGCCGGAGCCCGACGAGACAGGCCACCGATAGCCAAGGGACCGACTCCGCTCAGTCCGGGAGGTTCTCGATTGGGATGGCGGGAAGGTCGTCCGCGGGGGTGAAGCCGAACACCCGGCCAAGGAAATAGAGCTGCGCCTGCATCGCGGCCCGGATGGTCTCCGCTCGGCGGAAGCCGTGACCTTCGCCGGGGAAGATGAGCAACGCTACCGGCAGCCCCAAGGCTCGGGCTGCTGCTGCCATGGCCTCGGCCTGGTTCGGCGGTACTACCGCGTCGTCGGCGCCCTGCAGCAGCAGGATCGGGGCTTTCAGGTTGGTGACGTGATGGACCGGGGAGCGGGCTCGATAGACCTCCGCGGCCTCCGGGTACGGCCCCACCAGGGAGTCGAGATAGCGGGCTTCGAACTTGTGCGTGTCCCTGGCAAGTGCCTCCAGATCGCCGACGCCGTATCGGCTGATCCCGGCGGTGAAGACATCGGTGGCTGTCAGCGCCCGCAAGGTCGTGTATCCACCGGCGCTGCTGCCCACAATGCATAGCCGTGCCGGATCAGCCAGCCCTTGTTCGGCCATCGCCTGCGCGCCACGGGCACAGTCCTCGACATCGACAATGCCCCAGCTGCCCTTCAACCGCTCGCGGTACGCCCGGCCGTGCCCGGTGCTGCCGCCGTAGTTCACGTCCAGTACGGCCAGACCCCTGGAGGTCCAGTACTGCACCTCAAGGCTGAACCGGGCAGGGGAGTACGACGTCGGTCCGCCATGGGTGGAGGTGATCAGCGGTGGCAGGGTGCCTGGTGGAGCAGCGTAGTCGGGCGTTGTCGGCGGGTAGTACCAGCCGAACACCGGCCCCGCGGGGCTCGACCAGGACACCGGACGGGCGACGGACACGATGCCCGGGTCGAGTGCGATGTCGCTGGATCGGCGCAGCACGGTCCAGGTGCCGCTGTCCAGGTCCAGCTGGGACACCGCGACCGGGCGGTCCGGGAAGGTGACCACGGCTGCAGCCGCTGAGATGCTGGCGGCCACCCCGACGGTGCCTGCGCCGGCCGGGATGGGGCTCAGCTCGCTGGAGGCCAGGCTCAGCCAGCCCACACTGGCTGCCCCGTTACTGCTCCAGCTGCAGAGCAGGGTGTCATCGTCGACAACCACGTACGGCTGCTCGCCCAGCTGCCACTGTGGCCCGCAGAACTCGGCCTCGGCCTGGTTGACCCCCCTGATCTCGCCGTCCGACCAGGTGTACAGGTTCCACCAGCCGGTGGCGTCGGAGACGAAGACCAACGTTCCGGAGGGGGTCCATCGGGGTTGTAGCACCGACTCGGCTGCGCCCCCAGCCACGGTCTCGACGTCGTTGACGGTGAACCCGTCGCGCTCTGTACCTCGGTGGAGCGCATCTCGGTGGAGCCGCGCCACCTTGATCCGGGTCGCGTCCCATGGCATGTCGGGGTGGTTCCACTCGACCCAGGCCAGGTCACCCTGCGAGGACAGCTCCGGGGTGGAGTAGAAGTCGGCGCCGGAGCAGACCACCTGGCCGCCGTCGTCGTTGGGCCCGGCCAGGTTCAACGCGACGATGGTGTTGACTGCCTCCTCGTCGCCGGTGTGGTCCTCGCGGACGGCCAGCACCAGATTCTGCTCGGGGTGCACCCGGAGGTCGGCGTACCGAAGCGCCTGGCCCGGCGGGGTCACTGGGCGAGGCTCCGCTCCCGGCTCGACGACGTAGACCCGACCGTCGTCGAGATGGCTGAACACCACGACTGTGTCGCTGACGGCGTAGGCGCCACCGCCGTACTCGTGCACGCGGCTGCGGACGTTGAAGGGGTGCGGAGTCAGCTCGGTGCGGGTCTGGTCCGCGCTGTGCCGCCACAGGCTGACCCTTCCGCCCTGGTCGGGTCGCGACTCGGTCCAGTAGATGTCGGTGCCGTCCACCGCGGGGGAGCCGAGCCCGACCGACGCCGAGGTGAGCATCTCGGTGGTGACCGGAGAGGGCCAGGAGCCGTACGGAGTGTCCACCATCACCACTGTAGTTTTCGGCAGCGGTGGGCCCCGCCCGAGCCCCCCAAACGTCGGTCCTGGTACTGCCGGGACCTATGGTGCACAATAGGTAACGATTCACCCGCGTGAGACGCGCTGAGGATGTCGGGGAAGGCAGCCCTCAATACGTCTGGTCTCACCTGGGAGGATCCATGAGCACGACCCGTGGTGTCTTGTACATCCACTCGGCGCCGTCCGCGCTGTGTCCCCACCTGGAGTGGGCAGTCGGCGGCGTCTTTGGCATGCCCACTGGTCTGAACTGGATCGCGCAACCAATCGAGCGAGCGGCCTACCGGGCTGAGTACGCCTGGGTCGGGCCCGCCGGAAGCGCGGCGAGACTCGCCAGCGCGCTGAAAGGGTGGCGCAAGATCAGGTTCGAGGTGACGGAAGAGGCGACTCTCAGCACCGAGGCCGAGCGCTACTCCTACACACCGACGCTGGGTGTCTTCCATGCCATCACCGGTATCCACGGCGACATCATGGTTCCGGAGGATCGGCTCAGGCAGGCGGCAGTGACGGCTGCGCGCGGAGGCCGGGACCTGGCCGGGTCGGTGGACGATCTGCTGGGACGTCCCTGGGACGTCGAGCTCGAGCCGTTCCGTTACGCCGGTGAGGGTGCCCCCGTCCGCTGGCTGCACGAGGTGGTCTAAGACCCCTCAGCTAGGCGCCGCGGCGTACGGACCACCTGACCGGCATAGGCGAAGCCGCCACCGAAACCGAACAGCAGCACCGGGCTGTCGGGTGGCAGCTCGCCGTTGTGCCACATCTTGGAGAATGCCAGCGGGATGCTGGCCGCCGAGGTGTTGCCGGACGCCGTGACATCGGTGGCAACCAGTGCGTTCTCCAAGCCCAGCTGTCGTGCCAGGGGCTCGATGATCCGCAGGTTCGCCTGGTGTGACACCAGGGCCCGGATGTCAGCCATCTCGTAACCGGACCGCTCGACTGTCTGCCGGGCGTACCGTGCGGCCTGGCTGATGGCCCAGCGGAACACCGCCTTACCGTCCTGGACGAACGTGTTGGAAGGAGCCTCGATCCGCACCGCCGGAGCCAGCCCCGGCTCAGAGCCCCACGTGACGGCGCTGACGCCGGGGTGCTCGCTCCGAGTGATGACGAACGCCCCCGCGGCGTCCGCGGTGAGCACGCAGGTGCTGCGGTCGGTCCAGTCGGTGAAGGCGCTCAGCTTCTCGGTGCCGATCACGATCGCCGTCGTGGCCGCCTCCGCCCGGATCGCCTGGTCGGCCACTGCGAGCGCGTGGGCGAAACCGGAGCAGGCGGCGTTGATGTCCATGATCACCGGCTGGGTGGCGCCAAGGGCGAGCGACACCCGGCCGGCGGAGTTGGGCGAGCGGTCCTCCGCGGTACAGGTTGCGACCACGATCATGTCGATGTCGGTGGCCGCCAGACCGCTGTCCGCCAGCGCCGCCCGGGCCGCATGCACGGCCAGGTCAGTCGCGGTCTCGTCCTCGGCTGCGATGTGTCGGGTCTCGATCCCGGTCCGCTGCCGAATCCACTCGTCGCTGGTCTCCACCATGGTGGCCAGCTCTGCGTTGGTGAGAACCCTGCTCGGCTGGTAGTGGCCCACGCCGACCAGCTCGGAGCGAACAGGCGTCGAGTGGACAGGTTTCGGGGAGGCGGTGGAAAGGGAGGTCTCTGACATCCGGCTGAGTTTAGCGTACGCGTGTGCGCTAAAGCGCTACGCTGGGCATGATGAGTCCCCGACGATCGGTCCACCACGCCCAGCAGACTCGACATGCGATCGTCGCCGCTGGAGTGGCGCTGGCCTCGGTAGAAGGCTTGGCGCCGCTCAGTCTCGGCCGGCTCGCAGCCGTCACGGGCGTGAGCAAGTCAGGGATCGTCGGGCACTTCCCCAGCAAGGAGGCGCTGCAGCTGGGCGTCCTGGCTGAGGCGGTACGAATCTTCCGGCGCGAGATCACCGTGCCGGCGGAGCACTGCCAACCCGGCCTGGCCAGGCTGCAGGCGGTCGCGGAGAACTGGTTGTCCTACCTGGACCGGGGAGTCTTTCCCGGCGGGTGCTTCTTCACCAATGTAACCGCTGAGTTCGACGGTCGGGAGGGGCCTGTTCGCGATGCCATCGCCGGCGCGAACGAGGAGTGGCGCGGCTACCTCGCCGCCGAGATCGCCGTGGCCGTGGATCGGGGTGAGCTAGATCCGGCTACAGCAGCTGACCAGCTGATCTTCGAGCTGATGGGTCTGATGCTGTCGCTCAACCACTTCCTCCAGCTCGACCACGACCCGCGCGCCGTTGACCGCGCTCGGCTGGGGCTGTCGCGGCTGCTGCAGTCCTGCGCGCCCGCACCGGGGGCGACAGCCAACTCGCCGCCGGGCTAGGAGTCCAGGAATCGGCCCCTCATGGCCGCTGGCGTCTCCGACACGCGGGCGAAACGCTGCACCGCCGCGATGAGCGTCAGAGAACTGGACTCCGTGGTTCAGCCGGTGAAAGGTCGGGAGCACCACCAGGAAGCAGGGGCAGGATCAGCGGACCTCAACCCCGCGCCAGAAAGTCACCCGGTCCTTGATCTGAGCCGCTGCCTTCATGGGCTTGTCGTAGTACCAGGCGGCATCCCGATTGATGTTGCCGTCCACAGTCACCGAGAGGTACCGCGCCGTGCCCTTCCAGGGACAGATGGTGGTGGTGTCACTAGCCTCGAAGTGCTCCTCCACCAGTGACGCCCGCGGGAAGTAGTGGTTGCCCTCCACCACCACGGTGTCGTCGGACTCGGCGATGACGGTGCCGTTCCAGGATGCTCGGATGCTGTGATGCTAGCTCGGCCAGGAGCGGGTGGGTCTCAGACACCGGGATGGGTCAAAGCGGGATATTGGTGTGGTCGCCGCGGACACCGCGGTCGCACTCGGCAATGGCTCGGGCCAGGGCCGACCGTGACTTCGCCGGGGACACGATCTCGTCCACCACCCCGATCTCAACCGCCTTTTCCACCCCGCCTGCGATCCGCTCGTGCTCGGCGGCCAGCTCGGCTTCCACCTGAGGACGGACGTCGTCGGCAACTGCGGCGAGCTTGCGGCGGTGCAGGATCCGGACAGCGGCCACCGGACCCATCACGGCCACCTCCGCACCGGGCCAGGCGAAGACCTTGGTGGCACCCAAGGATCGCCCGTTCATCGCGATGTACGCGCCGCCGTACGCCTTGCGGGTCACCAGCGTGACCCGCG
This sequence comes from uncultured Propionibacteriaceae bacterium, assembly GCA_902805915.1. Lineage (GTDB taxonomy): Bacteria > Actinomycetota > Actinomycetes > Propionibacteriales > Propionibacteriaceae > Microlunatus. The sequence goes on from CADCUO010000168.1 coordinate 18,017, forward strand.
GCACGACTGCCTCACCGAACGCATGCAGCAGCTTCGCACCGCGCCGCACGACGCCGTCCCACTCCTGTCCAACGCCGGGAAGGTAACCGGGCACGTCGACCAGCACCACCAGCGGCACGCCGAACGCGTCGCACATCCGGACGAAGCGTGCAGCCTTCTCCGCGCTGAGCGAGTCCAGGCAGCCGCCGAGCCGCAGCGGGTTGTTCGCGATCACGCCGACGGTACGGCCCCCCAGCCGACCGAGCGCGATGGTGACATTGGGCGCCCAGCGGGCATGCAGCTCCACAGCGGAGCCCTCGTCCAGCACCCCGTTGATCAACGGATGGACGTCGTACGCCCGCCGCGGCGACTCCGGCAGCAGCGAGGCGAGGTCGACGTCGACGACGTCGTCGGCGATCCTGCCCTGGCTGGCCAGCAAGGTCGCCAGCTGGCGCCCCTGGCTCAGGGCATGCGCCTCGTCGTCGGCCACGATGTGCACCACGCCGGAGCGTCGCCCGTGGGTGTCAGGCCCGCCGAGCCGCAACATGTCGACGTCCTCGCCAGTCACCGACCGAACCACGTCCGGACCGGTGACGAAGATGCGACCCTCCGGCGCCAGGATCACTATGTCGGTCAGCGCCGGTCCGTACGCCGCACCGCCGGCGGCGAACCCCAGCACGATGGAGATCTGCGGGATCTTCCCGGAGGCCTGCGTCATGGCGTGAAAGATCTCCCCGACGGCGTGCAACGACAGCACACCCTCGGCCAGCCGGGCGCCGCCGGAGTGCCAGATGCCCAGGATCGGCACCCGGTCGATCATCGCCCGCTCGTATGCCCTGACCACCACCTCACAACCCTGCACCCCCATGGCGCCGCCCATCACGGTGGCGTCGGAGCAGAACGCGACCACCCGGCACCCGTTGATGGTGCCGGTGGCCGCGAGCATGCCGGAGTCGTCGTCAGGGGTGATCAGCTCCACCGACCCGGGGTCGAGCAGGTTCTGCAGCCGGAAGTTCGGGTTACGCGGGTCCAGCTCCCGGGGCAGCTTCTCCTTGGCCGGCTTCGCGGGCTTGGCCGGCGCGACAGCGGGCGCCGGTGCGGCGGCGGTATCCAGGGGTGCGGTGGCGGTCATCTCAGGCTCCTGTGGCGAACTGGTTGGTGAAGGCCACGGCGACGTTGTGTCCGCCGAAGCCAAATGAGTTGTTCAGTCCGACCAGGTCGCCCTCGCCAAGCTCGCGGACCTTGGTGGCGATGTCGATCCCGAGATCCGGTTCAGGGTTGTCGAGGTTGATGGTTGGCGGCACTTTGCGGTGGTACAGCGCTAGCAGCGTCGCCATCGACTCCAGCGCTCCAGCCCCGCCGAGCAGGTGTCCGGTCATCGACTTGGTAGCGGTGACGATGGCGTCGGTGTCCTCACCCAGCGCCATCCGGATCGACACCGCCTCGGTGACGTCGCCTTGCGGTGTCGAGGTGGCGTGCGCGTTGACGTGCTTGACGTCGGCCGCCGAGACCTCGCCTTCGGTCAAGGCCCGCGTCATCGCTCGCGCCTGGCTGCGGCCGGTCGGGTCAGGCTGGACCATGTCGTGGGAGTCCGACGTGATCCCGGCTCCAGCCAGCTCGCCGTAGATCCGGGCCCCCCGGGCCTGGGCGTGCTCCAGCGTCTCGATGACCAGGGCCACCGAGCCCTCACCGAGCACGAAACCGTCGCGATCCACATCCCATGGCCGGGAGGCGCGTTCCGGGTCGTCGTTGCGGCGGCTCATTGCCTGCATCTGGCTGAAGGCGGCGAGAGGAAGCGGGTGGATCACCCCTTCGGTGCCACCCACCAGCACGACGTCGGCCCGCCCGAGGCGGATCATGTCGAGCCCGAGTGCGATCGACTCGTTGCTCGAGGCGCACGCCGACACCGGCGTGTGCACGCCCGCCTGGGCTCCGATCCGGAGGCTGATGTTGGCCGCTGGAGCGTTGGCCATCAGCATCGGGATCGCCAACGGGCTGACCCGCCGGGAGCCCTTCTCCTTGAGCGTGTCCCAGCTGCCGAGGAGGGTCTGCATGCCGCCGATACCGGAGGCGTACGCGACCCCGAGCCGCTCCCGCTCCACCGGGTTGTCCTCCCGGAGGCCGAAGCCTGCGTCCTTCCAGGCCTCCATCGCTGCAATGACAGCCAGCTGCGCGGAGCGGTCCAGCTTGCGCGCTTCCACCCGATCCAGCACGGTGCTCGGGTCGACGGCCACGTGGGCGCCGATCTTGACCGGCAGCTCCTCGGCCCACTCCTGGGGGAGTCGGGCAACTCCGGACCGCCCAGCCAGCATGCCCTCCCAGGTGCTGGCCACATCTCCGCCCAGCGGTGTGGTGGCACCGAGTCCGGTGACAACTACACGGATGCGACTCATGACGTTGAACTCCTCAGGTGTTGAGGTGGTGCATGGTGTGGTCGGGGCCATCCGACCTGGGATGGCCCCGGACCGATATCAGGAAGCGGCGCGCTCAATGTAGGCGACCGCGTCGCCGACCGTCTTGAGGTTCTTGGCCTCTTCGTCGGGGATGCTGACGCTGAACTTCTCTTCAGCGGCGTAGATGATCTCGACCATCGACAGCGAGTCGACGTCCAGGTCGTCGGTGAACGACTTGTCGAGCTGGACGTCGGCAGCCGGAACACCCGCAACCTCGTTGACGATCTCGGCGAGGTCGGAGCGGATCTCTTCGGTGGTGGCCATGACAGGTCTCCTTCTCAATGGTTGTGATGGTGCTTGGTGCACCAGGTCCCTATCGGGACGGTTCGTCACTTGTCCCTATCGGGACGGTTCGTCCCTACCGGGACGGTTGGTCATTGTTGCGTAGCGGGTTTGTCGGCCGCCGGTCGGTCCGGCACTGCTGGTCGGCCGGCGTAGCTTCGCGCGCTACGGGAGCGTGATCACCTGCCCGGCGTACACCAGACCCGGGCCGAAGCCGATGATCAGACAGGTCTGGCCGCTGC